>CAUJKE010000208.1 GCA_963205385.1 Planctomycetota bacterium
TGTCAGGGCATACGATTTCATAGGGCACCCCAAGGACGAAGGACGGGCCAGCCTTTGGCCAACTTGACACAAAGAAACTTAGCCTGAATTTGGCTTACCCCCAAGTTATCCTATCCCCCAAGTCGGCAAACAACCCGAGACCGCAGGGTCGCGCTTGGCAAAATCCGCACAACCCGCAGCCGCCAGCGGTTTCATCCCGGGACGTGAAGCCCCAATTGGCTCGCGACCCCTTACCCGGCCTTCGCTAAGTCTGGCTCCGCGTTTGCCAGCGGGAGCCCCAGCACTTCACGGCACAGGTTGCGATAATCTTCCGCCCCATTTGAGTGGGGCGAGTACTCGAAAATCGATTGCCCAAAGCTGGGCGCTTCCGCCAAACGAATGTTGCGGCGGATGTGCGTTTTGAAGTTGCGCACCTCCCGCCACACGCCTTCGCTGCCGGCGCGCTTCGAGAAGAAGTCGTAGACGTCCGTGCTGACCTCCGCGGCCAACCGTGTTCCACTGTCATACATGCAGAATACCACGCCTGTCAGTTGCAGCACCGGGTTGAGCCGCTTGGCGACGATCTCAATGGTGCGGAGCAGTTTGCTTAACCCGTGGAGCGCCAAGAAGTGCGGCTGAAGCGGCAGGAACACCTCTTCCACCGTGGTCAAAGCATTCAACGTCAGCACGCCTAAACTCGGCGGGCAATCGAGAATGACGTAGTCAAATTTCTGGTCGTCGGCTTCGAGTTTGTCTCGCAATATGACCTCGCGGCCGACTTCGTTCGCAAGTTCCATCTCGGCAGCGGCCAGGTTCAAATCGGCCGGAACAACCCACAAGTTCTCAGCCACCTGACGGCGGACTTGAGCGATCGCATAATCGCGGGTCAGCACGTCGTACACGCTCGGCTCGTCTTCGGAGAGACAAACGCCAACGTGCAGCGAAGCATGCGCCTGCGGATCAAGGTCAATCAAACAAACGCGTTGCCCTGACTCCGCCAAAGCAGCGCTGAGGTTCACGGCAGTGGTCGTTTTACCGACGCCGCCTTTTTGGTTCAGAATAGCGATGGAACGCATCGCGGGACTCCTTTCCACGTGATGCCGGTCGAATCGGGTAAACTCAGCCGGAGATTATACGCGCCCTCGCCCCGCGGCCACTAGACGAATTCGGCGCGGAATCGCCATCGACGTGCCCCAATTCGCCAGCGTTTGGAAACCGCTGCGACGGCGCACGGACCTTCCGCCTTCACTGCACAGAAGTATACGGTCGAGGCTAGATGTTGTCAATATGTCTTTACCAATTAACATCGAACTATTGTTGCTCCCTGCCGACCAGCGCCGCGGGCCAAGAGTGAAATTGCGCTCGCTGGAACGTGAAACCCACCCCTCTGAGGACAATTATTAGCGTGTTTGCGCGCATGCGAATCGGTGTAAACCGTGTGATTCAAAAGCCTTACGGAATTCCCGTTGCGCACCAACACGAGCGGCTATTAATGCCGCGCCACGAGACTGCCTATGCTTGCCATCTTTCCCACTTTTGACGCCGAACGATTGTTGCTCCCTGCCGACCAGCGCAGGGGCCAAGGGTGAAATCGTGCTCTTCGGAACGTCAAACCCACTCCTTTGAGGACAATTATTAGCGTGCTCGCGCAGATGCGAATTGGCGCAAACCGTTTGATATCATAGAGTTATAGAATTCGTGTCGCGCCGCATCGCCAGCGGCTATTAATAGCGCGCCCTCATGTTGCCCAAACGTCTTATTTTGCCCACTCTGCCCTTATTGACGGCATGGCCTCTTAGGCGAAGATTGGCTCACGGCTGCACGCACGCTTGCATCACGACGGAGCGCAGGGCGACAAACAGACGCGACAATTGGGAATAGACTCACGCGCCGCCGAGTTCCCCCCAGCGCTACTCTTCTGAAGCAGGGGGGGGAGCCAATTCGCAGAGGCGCCGCGCGTCCTTTCCGTGGCTTCATGCCTGCGTGGCGGAGTCGACCCCGGCCCGCAATTTCGCCCGCGCGCGGCTGAGCGTGGGGCCGATGCTGTTCTCAGGCATGCCTAGGGCCGCGCTGATTTCCTGGTAAGACTTGCCTTCCAAATGGTAGAGTCGGACGATTTCCGCCTCGGAGCCTTCCAGCCCTTCCAGCAGGCGGTCGACTTCGTCGCGATCCATGATCCGCTGTTCGGCGGAAGCGGTCGCCGCGTGATGTTGGTCGGCGTCGGTCAATTCCGCCCCAGGCCGACGCTTCAGCAATTCGCGCACGACAACCCGTCGGGAAATGACCGTCAAGTAAGTCGCCAAACTGCTTTCGCCACGAAACCGCCGCAGTACGGCGAAGTCGTTGACGACAATCGACAAAAAGACGTCCGCCGCCAGGTCTTCGACGTCTTGCGGGCTTAAGCGAATCCCTCGCGACTGGGCCGAGTGGTTGATCACATGGATCACCAAACCCAAAAACCGATCGACAAAGTCCTCCCAGGCGCGAGGTTTTGCCGTCAAGCAGCGATCCAGCAGCTCGCGGTCGACAGGAGACAGCGCCACGTTGAAAACCTTTAAAAGGACCGAACGGACAACAAGACAAGTACGACTTCCCGCCTGCGCACAGTCGGCGCAAGAATCAAACCACCCTAATTCTAAGTCCCCCCAGTTTATCAGGCAAGTCGAATGCTGGCGCGCATGATGAGTTCGTACAACCGAGGTGGGCTTCCAGGCCCTGCGAAAAGCCGCAATAACGGCCCCAAGTTGCCTCGCTCCCCCCTCTCTCCAGTCCGCAATCCCTTCGCGGCCGGTTCCTAACGCTTGCGATGACAGCTAGTTCGACCGACGTTCCGGCGGCAGTCGTCACCAGGCGGCGCGATTGCGGCCGCAGTCCGGTCGCCGTGCGCAACAAGCGGCGGTTGAAGTTGGATTGGCTTCCAACGCAGCCGCAACCCTCTCACGTCTCGGCGCCAGGTGGTCAAACGGTCGCGCCGCCACGAAAACTCCCCGAAGGTGGGCTTGAAATTCGGCTTCGCGCGATTTTCCGAATTCGCAGCTAAACGACTTCGACCCGCCCGCCCGATAAACACGACGGACATCAAACCACCGCGAGGCAATGGGGGGTGTTCAGGCGTGCTGAATCTGCTTAAGTTGTGGAGAGATTGAAGCGGCAATTTGAGTTGCTAGCGCTTCCATCCAGTTGTTGGAGACAAGGAGAAACTGGTCCATGACTCATATCGTTGCGCAGCCCTGCTTTGCCTGCAAGTACACCGACTGTGTTGTCGTGTGCCCTGTAGAATGTTTCTACGAAGGGGAGCAGATGCTTTACATTCACCCCGATGAGTGCATTGATTGCGAGGCCTGCGTGCCCGAATGCCCCGTCGAGGCTATTTTCCATCAGGACAATTTGCCTGAGGAATGGAAGGACTTCACCGAGCTGAACGCCGAAATGGCGCCGCAGTGCGAAGTCATCACCGAAAAGAAGGAACCGCTCGGCCCGCCCGTCTAAGCGCCGTGCGGACGAATTCGCAACACAAACGCCTCGGCCTATCTAGGCACTGAGGCGTTTGCGCGTTCTTGGAAGTGCACTTCCAAAATTCTCATGGTTGCGGAGGCTGAATTCTGAATCTCGGCCGTTTGCATTGGCTGGGATTTTGCTGCTTCGGACTTGGAATGTTCCATCACCGGGCATCCAACATCCCGCCGCCATTGCCCAAAAAGCTCTTCCAAACCGCGTACTTTTCCTGCCGCAACTTCGCCGCCAAGAGTGGATGTTGTTGGGGGCGCTTGGGTTGCGAGATGAGTTTCATCCGCGCTTCCTGCGGCGTGCGGCCGCCCTTCTTGGTGTTGCAGGCGACGCACGAGCACACGATGTTTTCCCAACTCGTCTCGCCGCCGCGACTGCGCGGAATGACGTGGTCGAGGCTCATCTGATGGGAAGGGAGCGTGCGGCCACAATACTGGCAGCAGTGCCCGTCGCGGGCGAAGAGGTTGCGACGGTTGAAACGCAGAGCCGTCCGAGGGACGCGGTCGAAAGTCATCAAGCGGATGACGCGAGGAATCTGCAATTCAAAGTGGACCGAGCGTATCCAGTCGTCGTCGTGCTGCTTATCGAACTGCCTCAACTCGCTGAGGATTCGCCAACTTTCAAAGTCGTAGTTGGCGTACTGCCCGTCTTCGATGTGGATCACTTCCGCATAGTCGCGATACAACAACGAAATCGCCCGCCGCGCCGCAATCACATGTACGGCCGCGTAATGGCGGTTAAGCACCAACACGCTAGATCCGAGAGCAATGCTCGGGTCGGCGCTGATCATGCAAACCCTCCCTTGCAGGCGCTGGGCGCGGCAACAATCGCGCAAACCAACGGATTTCACTTAGTCCGATGGTAGCAGACCGCCTCGCAATTGCCAACTTCAGGCGAAATATTCACCGGGGGAAGTCGGTCCCGAAGGTCCGTTTTGGCAACGTCTCAACACGCCGCCTGGCCGTTGTCAAGCACCCTCGCGCCCTCGGCAAAGATCGTAATCTTTGCCACTATTAACTGTCGCGGTTGAACTTTTTCTTCGAAACACGCTTGTCGCCATGCGCACTTTGGGATTAGGATAAATCTTGTTAACACGGCGCTAAGAAGTCTGAACATCTCCCACTGCGTGTTGGCGATGTGACGATCATCAGCGCCTGCCGCCTGCATGGAGCAGGGCTGGCGTTCGCTTCCTTTTCGAGGGCCCGGTGATGATCCATTACTCGTGCGACCGTTGTAAGCGGTTGATCGATACGGAAGAAGAATTGCGATATTCAGTGAAGCTGGAAGTGTGCGCCGCCATGGAGCCGCTCGCCAGTGACGAGTTCGAGGATGATCGGGATCACCTCTTGGAAGTGCAGGAGATTCTTGAACGTCTGGATGACTTGGAAGACGACAACATCGGCGACGAAATCTACCAAAAGAAGCATTACGATCTGTGCGCGTCATGCTATCGCGAGTTCATCAAGAACCCGCTCGGCCGCGAGCAACCGGTGCATCTCGGCTTCAGCCAGAACTAACCACCGATTCCCAATATCCTGACGTTAGGCGCACCGATGCCTCGTCCCCGGCGTCGTATTCCCAGTTGGCGATTTTGGACGTGGGCGTGTTTGGCTTATGTGGCGATCTTGCGCACGGTCGCCGCTTCGCCTGACACGGCGCCTGCGCACAACGGGGAACGTCGATTCGATGTCCCCAGTCTCCCACCCGGGCCATGCGAAGTCGTGGAAGTCATCAGCGGCGATACGTTCGTCGTGCGGCCGGCAACGAGTCATGTCAGCTTCGTCGTGCGTCTGTTGAGCACCCAGGCGGCCAGCGTGGAGCAGGACGGCCCCGAACTTGCCGCCGCCGCGACGCAGTCCGCGCGCGACTTTCTAACCCACGGCGACGTCCGCCTGCGGCTCGATAATCATCGGCTCGATAGTCACGGGCGTTATCTGGCGTATCTTGAAGCCCGCGGCGAGATGCTCAATCTCGCCTTGATCGAGGCCGGTCTCGCGAGGTTCTATTTTTTCCCCGGCAACTCCGCTTCGACGGATCGCCAATTGAGCAACGCGCAGGATGCCGCCCGCATCGCCCGCCGAGGAATTTGGCGAACCAGGTAAAAACCCGGTATCGCACGCACATTTCCCTGTACCGTCCGCCGGAATTGCAAACCATGCACTAGCCTGCTGCGATGGACCAACCACGGGACCACCGACTGCGGTATAAGCTTGCATCGCGCACCAGCGGCGTTACATTGACGTTCTCACTCTCCGTAACGCCTTGGAGCCCTGGTCGATGAAACTCGGTTTGATCAATTCCGCCTGGGTGCAGGCCAATCAGCCTACCGTCTTTGGCCTCCAGAAGACGAAGGAACTCGGCTTCGACACGATCGACATCTTCGCCGATCCGCTCGACATTGACATCAAAGAGCGACGGCTCATCAAGGATCAGTGCGATCGCCTAGAACTGCCCATCGTCTCCGTCGCCTGTGTGGCCGTGGGCTTGATCGACTTCAACCCAAGTTGCCAGCGGTTCCACTTGGAGCGGTGCAAAAAGTATCTCGACCTGGTGTACGAGTACGAAGCGAAAAACTTGCTGCTCGTGCTAGGCGAGTATATTTGGAACCAGGAAGTCATTCCGCCGGCGGAGCAATGGAACACGGCGATCCAAAATTGCCGCATCCTGGGGGATTACGCCGCGGATCTCGGTGTACAGATCGCGCTGGAACTCGAGCCGTTCCACCTCTCGCTGCTGAACAATGTCGACAACATGGTCCGGTTCATTGATGACTGCAACCATCCGGCGGTGAAAGCCAATATCGACATCTCCCACCTCTGCCTGGCGAACGTCGCCCCGGAGGAAGTGCGGCGACTGCGCGGAAAGGCGATTCACGTCCATATCAGCGACTGCGACGGAAAAAAACATGGCGATTTGCCACCGGGGCGGGGCGTTGTCGATTTCGCCCCGTACTTGCAAGAAATCAAAGCACTCGGTATCGACGGGGCTGTTTCCATCGAACTCGAATACTCCCCCGAACCAGACAAGATCATCGACTGGGTCGCGGAAGCCTATCGCGAGACAGACAAGCTAATGCAGGCGGCGGGACTGCGGGATTAGCGTCGGCAGGCCACCACGAATTTTCACGCGCTCGTAAATTGCATTTGCCCCGCCCGCTACGAATGGGGACAATCAAAGGACGCCGCGACGGAACTTTGGTCATCGACGTGTGTTCCAAAGGAATCGCTCGTCACGCGCGCGTGCGCCGACATACTGCTTTTCTCAAGGAACACTTGCATGTTTTCGAGTCGTTTGCAACTCACCCGCCGCACCTTTTGTGGCGGTCTCGCGTTCACCGCCGCCGCGCTCGCTACGCCGGGGTTGATGGCGGAAGAGCTGATCCGCACGCCGGCGCAAACTGAAGGGCCGTTTTATCCCGACAAGCTGCCGCTCGATACCGACAACGATTTGATCATCGTCAACGATCAACTCACGTCCGCTGTGGGGGACATCACGCACTTAACGGGACGAATCCTCGATGCCCAGGGGAACCCCATTCGCAACGCCTTGGTCGAGATCTGGCAGGTAGACAACAACGCTGCGTACCTGCACACGCGGAGCGGCAATCGCGACAAATACGACAGCAATTTCCAAGGCTTCGGCCGATTCCTGACGGGTTCCAGCGGCGGGTATTATTTCCGCACCATCAAGCCGGTTCCCTATCCCGGCCGCACGCCGCACATCCACGTCAAGGTAAAGCTCAAAGGTCGCCCGGAGTTCATCACGCAGTGCTACATCAAGGGCCATGCCGGCAACGAGCGTGATGGTATTTGGCGAAGCATCCGCGACGAGCAGCAACGCAACTCTGTCACCATCGACTTCGCGCCGCTGAAGAACTCCAAGTTAGGCGAATTGGCGGCGAATTTTGACGTCGTGCTCGGCTATACGCCGGAAGGTTAAGCCCTCATGTTGGTTCCCAAACCGCTCGTCGCAGGCGCGATTGTCTTGTGGATCACGGCCAGCGCGCTGCCGCTGCCGGCGCAAGAGTCGGCGGTTGCTCCACGCGCTGGGCCAACGGCCATTTCGACGCGTGACATGGTTGTCAGCGTCTCGCGCCCGGCGAGCGAGATTGGCAGCCAAGTTCTGAACCAGGGGGGCAACGCCGTGGATGCGGCCGTCGCCACGGCGTTCGGCCTCGCGGTCGCCTGGCCGGAGGCTGGCAACATCGGCGGGGGCGGGTTCATGCTCATCGTCCGCGCCGGCGAAGAGCCGGTCTTTATCGACTATCGCGAAACCGCTCCCGCCGCCGCCACGCGCGAGATGTTCGCCGACGGCAAGCCCCCTTCCCAATACAAACTCGTTGGCGTGCCGGGAACCGTGCGGGGGCTCGCGCTGGCGCATGAAAAGTTCGGCCGTTTGCCGTGGGATAAACTCATCGCCCCGGCGATCGCACTGGCCGAACACGGCGTCATCGTGAACGACGCCCTCGCCGGGTCGCTCAACGGCGCGCTCGCGAAATCGCCAGATTTTCCCGAACTCCGCCGCGTCTACGCGCCGCCGGAGGGGCGCGACAAGTGGCAAGCCGGCGACAAGCTGGTGCAACCGCAACTCGCGGTCACCCTACGGCTCATCGCCATCGAAGGTCCCGACGCCTTCTATCTGGGGCGAATCGCGGAGCAGATTGTTGTCGAGATGCAGCGCGGCGGTGGCTTGATTACCAAAGAAGATCTCGCTGGCTATCAGCCGCTTGAACGCCGGCCGATCCACGGCACATATCGAGGCTACGACATCTACGCGCCCTCGCCTCCCAGTTCCGGCGGCATTTGCCTCGTCGAAATGCTGAACATCGTCGAAGGCTTCGACCTGCGTAAACACCCGCGCTGGTCCAGCCGCACGGTGCATGTAATGACGGAAGCGATGAAACGCGCCTACGCCGATCGCGCGCGTTACCTCGGCGACTCCGACTTCGTTCGCATCCCGCCGCAGCTTACGACCAAAGAGTACGCTTCCGACCTGGCGAAGACCATTTCGCTAGCCAAGACAACGCCGAGCGAACAACTCGCGCCGGAAATCAAGCTCGCGAAAGAATCTGAGCAAACGACGCACTTCAGCGTCATCGACCGGGGCGGCATGGCCGTCTCGAACACCTACACGCTGGAACAATCCTTCGGCGCGAAGATCGTCGTGCGCGGCGCAGGCTTTCTGTTGAACAACGAGATGGGGGACTTCAACCCGCAGCCTGGGATTACCACGCGCGACGGGCAGATTGGCACCGCCGCTAATGAAGTCCGTCCTAAAAAGCGAATGCTGAGTTCCATGTGCCCCACGATCGTCTGCCGCGACGGCGAGCCGGTGCTCGTCACCGGCAGTCCCGGCGGGCGAACGATCATCAACACTGTCTTTAACGTGCTCGTCAATCGTTTGGAATACGAACAACCACTGGAAGAAGCCGTCGATGGCCTGCGTCATCACCACCAGTGGTTTCCCGACCGGATCTCGCTCGAAGGCTCGCGCATCAAGCGGCATCCGAACTTAGTGCGGGAACTCGAAGCCCTCGGCCACACCGTAACCACCCGTTACGCGCGTCAAGGCGACGCTCACAGCATCGCCCGCGACCCGCGGACCAAACGACTCGAAGGGGTCGCCGATCCGCGGATTGATGGTTGGGCAGTGGGGAATTAATCGCTACTTCGTGAGGTACAGCTTCCCCGACCGGGTCAGCCGGAGGCGATACATCTCTTCGCCATGCTCGATCCACAACTCGCGGCGGCCTTGCAACAGTTCGTCGCTGCGCAGGATGCGGGGGCGGTCCGTGCTTTCAGGTCGCGACGATTCATCTTCGCGCGTCTCGTCATTTTCGGTCATGGAGGCAAATTGGATCATGGCGTTCGCATTCTGGGGTAAGAGTTATGATGTGTAGGCAACCCGCTAAGTCGACCTCACGTTCCGCGCGCGGAAGCTACGTCGCGAAGCGAGATGCTTACGGCGCCTGGCAATGGCTCAGCGCCAGCAGCGCATACGCGGTGACGAGGTTCGCATCCCCTTCGAGGAAGCGGCCGTTTTTGTTGACCCAGGAACCGTCAGGCTGCTGCTGCGCGGCGAGCGCTTGGACGAGCTCCGCCCGCCAATTGTGCTCCTGGCCGTCGGCGTCGGCGATTTTGTCTTCGCCCAGCGTGTCGAGCGCTTTGGCGAACGTGTGATAGTAATAATAGAGGCCGGAGTCACCCATGCCGGGGTTCGACTTCAGATCGTAGTTCTTAGCGATCCAGCCGATGGCCGCCTTGACGCGCTTGTCGTTTTTATCCACCCCAGCGTAAATCATGCTCTTGAGTCCGGCGTACGTCATCGTGCCGTAACTCCGCAAGCCTTGGCCATCGGCGGACTCTGGCCCTTGTCCGCCTCCGGCCACGGTGTAGAAGAAGCCGCCATCGTTCACCTTGGCGGCCAGCGGCGAAGTGTTGTGCTCGCTCTCTAAGTTCTGGCAACGCGAGACGAACAGCAAGGCGTTCTGAATCGCCTGATCATCCGCCCCCGCGCCGGCGGAGTTGAGCGCCTCGACCATGAACGCGGTGTTGGAGAGATCGGGCCGACGCTTGGCGTTATAACCGCCGCCACCGTAGCTGACGTCTTCCTTCCCCACACCGTGCCGCTCACCCACCTGCAAGCCGCGCAGGAATTTGTCCGCATTGGCGATGATCGTGTCGTAGCGGCCGTCCTTGTTGGCGGCGGTGAAGCACATCAGGCCGACGCACGTTTCGTAGTTTTGAAAATCGCTCTTGGGAGCATAGATGCCGCCGTCCGGCTGCACGTTCTTTTCCAGGAACTTCAGGCTATCGGCCACGAGCGGATCATCCGGCGAGCGGCCGTGGCTGAGGATCGCCGTGGTCGCCAGCGCCGTCACGCCGATGCCCGTGCGACTGGAATAGGACCCGTCCGCGGCCTTGCCCTTGGTTTTGAGATAATCAATTCCCTTGGCGACCAGCGCGTCGTATTGTGCGTTTGTCGGTTCGGCTGCACGCGCAGGCAGCGACATCCAGCCAAGCAGGGCGAAAGCGAATAAAGCGATCATCTGAGAACGGCGTGCGTGCATCGGTGGTCTTTCCTCGAAATATGGAATGGCGCGTCAGGTTAGTTCGCGTCGAGCTAGTAGCTGATTAGCACTTTGCGTGCCACTGTTGCGAGCCGCAGAGAACCCGCGGAATATGGCTACCGATAGCGACTTCGCCGGTTGTGACTGTCGATCCTTGCGACACGCATGTCGAAATGCGCGACATCGCCAAGAACGCGGCAGGTCGCCAAGTGCGTCAGCGTGTAGGCGATTCAGCGTCGAAAGTCTCTGGGGACTTGGATGACAAGCAAGGGGCGATCGAGCAATGAGTTTCCGATTCTCACGCCGGCCAAGAGATCACGACCCCATCCGCCTCGTGCGGATGGTGAGCGAGTTGGTGAGCTAGTAGGAGGACGCACCAACATCACGACCCCATCGGGCTCGCTCGCCCCGATGGTGAAGAAGTCCTTTAATAGTATTCACAAGACCAGAAAGTTAATTCCCGGACACACCCCAGCGGCGTTCGGCTCCCAGTCCGCCCCATTTCCGCAGTCCCTCAACCCCTCACATCAACAAAAAATGGCCTACGGAGAAGCGCGCGTTTTAGGTACGATGGGCAAACATTAGTAAGGGTGCTATTCCGCCCCAGCGCCGACTGGAACTTCGCCTTTCCCATCTCGAAGGAAGAGGGAAGGCGCCATATTCGCTCGTGCGGCAATCGTCGCCCAATGCCGGGGACCAAGGAGCCAAGTCCGACGACTCTCGCCAGGATGCGAACTTGAGTAAGAGCAAGAAGACCGCCGCTGCGCCGACGCCGATGCAGTGGAATTGGGGAATGTTACTGCACGCGCCCCCGACAAGGCGTTTGCTACTTGTGCTGGTTTCACTCAGCATTTTGGGGATGCTCTTTTCCGCCGCGTGGCGACATTGGGGGCCGACGATCCTCCAGTCGCCGCAATATGTCCTTGCCGCCGACCAGATCGACGTCACGCCGCAACCCGCCTGGATTCACGCCAACGTCAAGGCGGACGCCGTGCGCGCCGGGCAACTCGCCGGACTTTCGATTCTCGATCCCAAGCTGACCGAAAAGGTGCAAAATGCGTTCGCGGTGCAAACCTGGGTGGCGCGCGTCAAACGGGTGATGAAGCAGCATCCGGCGCGGGTGATTGTCGAACTCGAATATCGCCGCCCCATCGCCATGGTGCAGGTGAGCGACGGCGACATGCGGGGCCTGCTCCCGATCGATGTCTACAGCGTGCTGCTCCCGCCGGAGGATTTTTCGCAGAGCCAGGTTCCCAAGTATTTGCGGATTGTGGTCGGTCCGACGCAACCGGAAGGGCCCGTTGGCACACCGTGGGGGAACGACCGCGTCGCCTCGGCCGCTGTGATCGCCGCCGCGCTCGACGAACATTGGCAACGGCTGGAACTCTACAGCATCGTGCTGGCCCTGCCGCCTCAAGGCGAACTCCCCGGCACGCCCACCTTCGACCTGCTCACGCGCGACGGCGCCCGCGTCATTTGGGGACACGCCCCCGGGCAAGAACAAAGTGGCGAAGCGACCACCAAAGAAAAGCTGGCCGCGCTCGAGAAATACTACACCGAGCATGGCCCGCTAACCGGCGAACAACGCGTACTTAACGTCCGCGATGGCAACTGACGAACGGGAAGACGCCCGCGAGAGACACTGACTTCGTGGCATGCGTCCACGCGGGAATGTCATGGGAACAATCCAGAAATTCGGCCTTCCCGCACTACGCCTTCACCGCCCAGTCGCGTCGTTGACGTGAACTGGGAATGTTCATCTTTTGGCGATACTTGGTGATCGTGCGGCGGGCGACGTTGAGGCCTTGCTTGTGCAACTCCGCCACAAGCTCGTCGTCGCTGAATGGCTTCGATTTGTTTTCGTTGTCGATCAATTCTTGCAGCTTGATGCGGATGATGTCCCAGGCGACTTCTTCCCCTTCTTCGCTCTTGGTGCCGCCGACAAAGAACCGCCTGAGCGGATAGAGTCCGCGGGGCGTTTGAATCCACTTGTCGTCCACCGCGCGACTGACCGTCGTGACATGCACGCCGACTTTCTCGGCAATTTGCTGCATTTTCAGCGGTTCGATGCACTCCGGGCCTTCCTCCAAAAACCGCTTCTGATAATCGACGATCGCTTGCGAGACGCGCGTGAGCGTGCTCCGCCGCTGTTCGATGGCTTCGATGAGCCACTGCGCGGCGTTGATCTTGCGCTTGATGAACTCTTTCTCAGCGGCGGTCGCGGTGCCACTGGAGAGCCGCCGGCGATAGTATTCGCTGATGTGCAGCGTGGGCAGCCGCGTCTCCGGCAACACCACTTTGTAATTGCCTTCGTCGTCGCGCTCCAGGAGCACGTCCGGCGTCACCACGTGCACAATCGTTTCCGCGAAATCGGCGGCCGGTTTGGGGTTCAACCGCCGCAATTGCTCCCAGGCATCCTTGATGCGCTGGATGGAAAAGCCGGTCGCCTTTTCGATCTGCGGCAGGCGATTATCGCGCAAGTCCTCGAGGTGATCAGTGATGATCGTCTTGACTTCCTCGTAGTAGGGGAAGTCCGGCGTCAACTGCAGTAGCAAACATTCCTTCAAATCGCGCGCCGCGATGCCTGGCGGATCGAGGTTTTGCACCACCGCTAATGCCTGCCTGGCGAGTTCCAATTGATCGGGGCCGGCATCGGCGGGGAGCATATCTTCCAGCGAGATGCGCAAGTAGCCGCCATCTTTGGGATCGAGCGTCGAGACGATCCGCTCGCACATGGCTAAGAGGTCAGCGTCGAGTTCGAGTTCGCCGAGTTGGTGCAACAAGTGATCGTGCAGCGACTCCGGCCGATCCACGATGTTCGCCATCGCATCGTGCTTGCGATCCGATTCGTCCTCCATCCGCGACGCGGACTTGCGGATGGACTCCTCGTACGGTTCAGGCATGTCGTCGCCCATCTTGTCCAACCGCTCGAAATCATCGGCGTTGTTGTGGGCTTCATCGACTACCAGTTCCCGCTCGTCAACATCGCGCGTCGGTTCATCCGCCTGCACGCCGTCGTCGGGCGCTTGCGGATCCCCATCGACCGCTTCGAGCGTGGGATTATCGACAAGCGCTTGCTCGATGCGTTCTTGCAACAGCATTTGCGGCAGCTGCAGAATCTCCATCGATTGGATCATCCGCGGCGCCAACTTCAGCGTCTGGACTTGCTTGGCTTCAAGGCCGAGGTGCAGTCTCATACGTAAACGCGCGTCCCGGGAAGTGAGTTCGTCTGTTCGTAATCTACCTTGCGAATGCCGCTGCTAGCTTAACTGCTAGCTAGCTTGCCAGCGGGCTCGATCTGTCTTTATGCTTGTGGTTGAATTCTACAACTTCTGTCTGCCGGTGATTGCATCCGCCAGAATCTCTTTGTTGGTGTATTCCAGCACGCTGCCGGTCGTGATGCCCCGCGCCAGCCGCGTAATCGTTACGGGCAGTTCTGCTAACTGGTTCGAGATAAACAACGACGTCCCATCGCCTTCAACGGTGGGGTTGGTCGCCATGATGAGCTCGCGAAAATTTCCGTTCCGCACCCGTTCGACTAAAGCTTCAATCGTGAGTTGGTCGGGGCCGATGCCATCCAGCGGCGCGATCCGCCCGAGCAACACGTGATACATCCCTGCATACATGCCAGACTGTTCAAGGGCCATCAAGTCGCGCGGTTGCTCGACAACACACAATAGCGTGCGATCGCGCTTGGGATCGCGGCAGATGGCGCATTCTTCCCCTTCGGCCAGGTTGAAACAGGTCTTACAATAGTGCACATTCTCGCGCACGTCGCGAATGGCGTCTGCCAGCGCGAGGGCTTCCGACTTGTGCACGCGCAGAATGTGGTACGCGAGCCGCTCGGCGGACTTGCGCCCAATGCCGGGGAGCTTCGCGAACTCATCAACCATGCGCGTCACGGAGTCGGCGACTTGGGTCATGTCCCGTTCCCCGTGAATTGTGCAAGCGCATCTTGCAAGCCGGGAACATCCATCCCTTCGGTCAGCGACTGCATCGCCGCGACGTGCAACTCCTTGGCCTTCTGCAGCGCTTGATTGATCGCGGCGGCGGTCAAGTCCTCGATCATCTCGGTCTCGCCGCGCGCGACCAGCTCTGGATCGATCTTCACGCGGACCACTTCGCTGAGGCCGTTGATTTCCACTACGACCATCTCGCCCCCGGCCGAGCCTGTCGCGCGCTCGTGCTTGAGGCGCTCGTTCACCGCTTGCATCTTCTCGCCCATCTGCTGGGCAGAACGCATGAGCGTTCCAATATTCGCTAACGCTTTGAACACGGTTCCGGTTTCCTTTGCATAAGAGCCAAGAAAGTCTGGCGGAACCGGGACGCCCGAGGCTTACTTCGGGCGGGGCGGTTCCGCGTTGACCACTTCGGCCCCAAACGCCTCCATCGTCTGCTGGACGAGCGGATGGCGTTCGAGTTCCTTCATCAACAGGCGTTTGTTGGGGGCAGGCGTCGGCCGTTCGGTCGGCCTGGCTTTCCCCGGCAGGAGTTCAAAATCGACCCGGATGATTTCGCCCGTCAAATCGCTGAGGGCTTTCTCAAATCGGGACCGGCTGTTCGGCCGCTCGCAGAACTCCTTGTGGGTAATATACTCCGCAGGAAAGGAAGCAACCAGTCGATTTGGCCCAGAACTTGCTACTTGAGCGGCCAGGCGGCCCATGTCGGCCACCATATCTCCCATATTATCAAGGACTTGCTGCCAAATCTCGGTTGCGTTGGCCGGGGTCAAAATGCCCTCAGAAGATGCCGCTCGAGGCGGCTGAGCCGGCTCATTCAACGGCTCAGCGGTTATGTGTTCCGTTTTTTTTTGAACCGTAGCAGGCCCCGGCGCCGCCGGGCCGCGCGCAGTGCCCGGAGCCGCGGGCGCAGGCGAATTAGGACGAGTTGCCGGCCCGCCTGCGTGAGAACCCGCCGCCGGAACCGCACCCCCCCGCAGACTAGCAAGCACGCTTGCCAGTTCATCCAGCGCTTCGAGTTGGCAGATCCGCACAACGGCCACTTCGAGCAGCACGCGGGGGTGCATGCTCGTCTTCATCCGCACCAAGGCATGATCGACAATCTGGAGCATGGCCAGCAGCGTTTCCGCGCCGAGCTTGCGCCCATTCTCGACCAGCAGCGCGTATTCATCAGCGGCGCTGTGCAGCATGAGGTCCGGCGAGCCGCCTACGGTCGCGGTCAGCATGTCGCGCAAGTAGCCGAGCAACTGTTCGGCCAACTGCCCGACATCGACCCCTTCCCGCGTCGCGGTGTCGATAGACGCCAGCGCCGTCGCCGCGTCGCGGTTCGCCAACTGCTCCATCAGCTCCGCCAAGCGCGCTCCGCGGGCCGTGCCCAGCATGCGATGCACTTCTTCCACGGTGATCTCTTGTTCGCACACGCTGAGCAGTTGCTCAAGCAGCGACTGGCTATCGCGCATCGAGCCGGCCGCGCGCCGCGCGAGCAGCTTGAGCGCCTCCGGCTCCGCGGTCAGACCTTCGTTCTTGGCGATCTCGCTCAGCCGCTTTTGAATCGCATCGGTGGCGACCGGCGCAAAGTCAAACCGCTGGCAGCGCGAGAGAACCGTGATCGGCAGTTTCTCGGGATTGGTCGTGCAGAACACGAACTTCACATGCTCCGGCGGCTCCTCCAACGTCTTCAGCAGCGCGTTGAAGGATTCGGTTGTCAGCATGTGGACTTCGTCGATGATGTAAATCTTGAAGCGCGAGCGGCTCGGCCGGATCGCCACGTTCGCCCGCAGTTGGCGAATGTCATCGATGCCGCGGTTGCTGGCGCCGTCGATCTCGATGACATCGACATCGCCGCCGCCGGTGATGCTCACGCAGGACTCGCACTTGTTGCATGGCGACGGCGTGGGGCCTTGTTCGCAATTCAGCGCCTTGGCGAAAATCCGCGCCGTGGAAGTCTTGCCGGTTCCCCGCGCGCCGGTGAATAGATAAGCGTGGCCCACGCGCTCCGTCGTGATTGCCGTGGAGAGCCCGTGCGCGACATGCGGCTGGCCCACCAATTCGTCAAACAATTGCGGCCGATACTTGCGGGCAACGACTTGATAAGAGCCTGCTTCGCGGCGGGCTTGGGGCGGGGACTCGTTCGGCATCCGTGGCTCCTCGCTGCGAGCCGAGACAATGGCAGGGGGATTGCGCCGCGGGATTGCGATTGAGAGGCCCTCGCACAAGAGTCACCCGCTTAGGGCTGCTCCGATTAAGGCCTGACCCGGTTCACGTATCCCCCTCGCGAGGGCCACTCAATCGCAATCACTCCGCACCAAATAGGAACACAGAGTTGTACGCGGGAAGCCGTCCGCCGTCAAACCCCTGTCACCCGCACCTGCCGCCCGTCGCCGGACTCGCGAGCGTTCGGAGATCGTCCCCCGATCACAATTCTGGCGACCTCGACTGCGGTTTTCCCCACTGCGCACACCATTGACTTCCCCATCTGATTAGCTAGGATGCTGATAATTCGCTAACAAACTAATTTTTTAAGTCCCCCTTTTTTCATGCTCAAACGCGAAGAAATGCTCTGCTTCAGTCTCGGCGTTGCGATGCGGCGGATCAGCAAGATCTATGCCGACGCGCTGGCCGGGCATGAGATCACGCCGCCGCAGCTTTTTCTGTTGAGTTGCCTGGAAGCGGCAGATGGGCAAAAGCCGCGCGACCTGGCCGAGCAGGTTTGTCTTGACGCTAGTTCGCTGACCGGCTTGCTCGACCGGACCGAAAAGGCCGGGCTGATCGAGCGTCGCCCCGATCCCGAGGATCGCCGCGCGTTGCGCATCCATCTTACCGAGCAGGGCCACAAGAGCCTTAGCGGACTCCATCCCGTGGTGGAAGAAGTGCACGCCCGCATCGAGCGCGAGTTCTTCGCGGACTACTCACCTCAAGAGCGCGAACTATTCAAGCAAATGTTGACGCGGATGCGCGAGGTCACGGGCTAAATCACAGGCCAAATCATAAGCTGAGCCGCGCGTTGCCGCTCGCTTTTCATTTTACTGCTTGCCGGGGAAAATTCGATGAGCCAGGTCGATCGCTTACGTCGTCAACTCGAAAGCGCCCGCAACATGAGCCTCAAGTTGCTCAGCGACTTCAAGTCGCCTCAAGAGTGGACGCAGCAAGTCCATCCGCAAAGCAACCATGCGCTCTGGTTCGCCGGTCACATGGCGACCACCGACAACTTCTTCATCTCGATTGTGTCCCCTGAGCAAGCCAAAGATCTCGGCTCGTTTCAAACGCTGTTTGGCATGGGGTCGGAACCCACTAGCGACGCGAGCGCCTATCCGGCCCCCGGCGAAGTGCTCGACGTGATGGCCGAACGCCGCGCCACATTGCTCGCGGTTCTCGCGAACCTCACCGAAGCCGACCTGGCCCAGCCCACTTCGCCAGGGACGCCTGCCTTTCTTCCCGACATCGCCTCGATCTTCGAGACCGCCATCTGGCACGAAGGGATGCACAGCGGGCAATTAACCGTCGCCCGGCGCGCCCTCGGTCATCAGCCTGTGATGGGGTGATCGCGACCGCTCCGAATGAGTCAGCGAGGAAACTGGCCACGATCCGCCGGCGAACGGCGCCGTTGTTATTCAGCCCCGCCCCTTCCGCTGCGCCACCGCCGTCCACGGATCTTCCGGCCAGGCGTGCTTAGGATAGCGGGCGCGCAGATCCTTGCGAACTTGCGGATAGGTGTTCGTCCAGAAGCTGCGTAAGTCGTCGGTCACTTGTTGCGGGCGCATGTTCGGCGCAAGTAGGTGCAGCAGGACGCGAACTCTGCCGCCGGCGATGCGCGGCGTTTCAAGCAGGCCAAACACTTCTTGAATCCGCACCGCGAGCACCGGCGGCTGGGCGCCTTGATACTCCAGTCGAATCTGACTCCCACTGGGAACGGTGACGCGCTGGGGCGCTTCGCGCTCGATGGTTTGCAGTTGCGCGTGATCGAACAGGTTCTTCACATACATCAACCACGGTCCGCGCCCCAGTTCCGCCAGCGAGCGGCAGTTGTAACCAACCAGCGGCAGCAATTCCTGCAGCGCGGCGTCATCCAGCACTGGCAACGCCAACTCCGGCATCCAGTGGGCCAGCGCACGCACACGCTCAATGAAGTTCAGCGTTTCGTCGCCAAGCAGCGCAAACATGCGTTCCCACCGCTCGCGCGCGATGCTCGCCAGCGCCGCGGCGGTCGCTTGCGGATCGGGAAGCGCCGCTGGGACTTCCTCCAACAGCAGCGTCTCCCAATACGTGCGGCGGCGCGCTTGCAAGCGATCATGCGCTTCATCGTAATCGACCTCCACGGTCGTCCGCACATGCGCCGGCGGCAGCCACTGGCGGTCGACGGCCGAAGCTTGCCGCACCAGCGCCTCGCTCGTATCGCCGGTGACATCCACGCACAGAAAGAACGGCGCCGCGCGTTCGAGCACGCTGCTGGGCGCGAGTTGCACCCCTTTGCCGCCGACCATCACCGCGCGGCGACTTTCAGGCTCACGGCGGCGCGCCAGACGGTCGCCAAAGGCGGCCAAGAGCGCCCGCAACAGCGGCTCGTCGTCCGCGGATAACGGACTGGCAGTAGCTTGCGCGCCGATCTGCCGCAGCAGTTGTTCCGCCACGCGGAGCACATTTTTGGCGCCGGCGCGGTGCAACGCGCCGTGGGCTGTTTCCAATTGTCCGGTCGTTGCAAATGTCTCCAGCGCCGCGACGCGCTCCGCCACATCGCTCCGCGCGTGATAACTGGCCGCGCGCGATCGCCCCGCGCCGGACGCGACGCGCGTGAACGGATCGCGCTCGGTCAGGAGCGCCGCGGCCAGCGCTGCTTCGCGCGGGCATCCTAATTCAACCCCGGCGAGCAACAGTCGAGCCACGCGGGGATGGGCTGGCAGGCGAGCTAGTTGTTTGCCGAGTTCGGTGACTTGACCATCGACCACTGCGTCGAGTCGTTCCAGCAGCGCGAGCGCTTGTTCAAGCGCTGCCGGTCGTGGCGGTTCGAACCAGGGAAACTCTGCAAGGTCCGGCTCGATCCACGACTTGAGTTGCAACACCGGCCCCGCCAGATCCAAGCGGCGAATCTCAGGTTCATCAAACTCGGGGCGACTGCGCTGCGCCGCTTCCGGCCAGAGACGCAAGCAGTAGCCGGGCGCGGTGCGTCCCGCGCGGCCGGCCCGTTGTGCGGCCGACGCCTGCGAAATTGGCTCGATCTCGAGACGATCAACGCCGACGCGCGGATCGAATCGCAACACCCGCGCCAGCCCGCTATCGACAACGCCGGTCACGCCTGCGATGGTGAGCGACGTTTCCGCGACGTTGGTCGAGAGAATGATTTTTCGTCGCGGCCCCGGCATGAGCACCGCGTCTTGCTGCTCCGGCGGAAGATCGCCGTATAGCTCATGCAGCGCGAGATTTTGCTCGCGGGCAAAAACGTCCAACGCGCGCGCCGCTTGGCGAATCTCGCCCACGCCTGGCAAAAAGACCAGCACATCGCCGGTTGTCCTGTGCAGCACCTGCTGGGCGGCGGCGGCGACCAACTCCGCGAGTTGCCGCTTGTCGAGCGCGGGGGCATATTCGATCTCGACCGGATGCAACCGCCCCGCGCTGACCACCACGGGGCACTGCGCGAGGTACGCGGCAATCGGTTCCGCGGCGAGCGTGGCCGACATTACGACGATCTTCAAATCCGGCCGAACCGAGAGTTGAAGCTGGCGAATCATCCCCAGCGCGAGCTCGCTGTTGAGATTGCGCTCATGGAACTCATCGAAAATGACCACGCCGACGTCGTCCAGAAACGGATCGTCGTGCAGGCGGCGGAGCAGAATTCCTTCGGTGACAACCAGCACTCGCGTGCGGCGACTAGCCCGCTTCTCAAACCGCACCTGGTAGCCAATCTCGTCCCCCAACGCGCTGCCACGCTCACTGGCCATGCGAGCGGCGGTCGCCCGCGCTGCCAGGCGGCGCGGTTGCAAGACGACGACTTGCTGCTCGTCGGCCAAGCCGGCTTGCCAAATAGCGGGTGGCACGCGCGTTGTTTTGCCGGCCCCGGTCGGCGCTTGCAACACTACGGCGGCATGTTCGCGCAACGCCGCCAACACCTGCGGCAAGACGTCGTCAATCGGCAGGCGAACCAAAGGGGTCATGCGGCCACGTTAAACGAGCGTCCCTTCGCGGGCGAGCAACTTTCGCTTCATGTCGAGACCTTCCGGCGCTGAATAGCCGCCGAGCGCGCCGCTGCTGCCGACAATACGATGGCACGGAACCACTAGTGGGAGACGATTGTGCGACATCACGCTCCCCACCGCCCGCGCCGCGCCAGGCGAACCCGCGAGTTGCGCCAGTTGTCCGTAAGAAAGGGTCTCGCCGGGGCCGACGCCGCGGCAGGCATCCAACACGCGACGTTGAAACGGCGTCACGCGACCGTAATCAACCGCGAGATCGGCAAAGTCGTCGTCGTTGCCAACCGCAAACGCTTGCAACCGTGCTATCACCTGGTCGATGGTCGAGTCGAGTTCGCGGGCGGCCGAAACTTTCACTTCGTCGAGCGCCGCGAGCGCCTCGCGCCGCGACTGATAGCCAAACGCCAACCGCGCGAGCGCCCCCCCGTGAAAAACCGCGGCCATCCAGCCCAAAGCGGAAGGAAACGCCACGACGAATTTTTCCGGCTCCAAAATCTTCCGCGCGGCTGGCTTCGCCCGCGCCGACGTAGCAGAATGAACCATGCTGGCCTTCCTCAATATACGAAAGTGTCTGGACAGCGCCCGGCAGGGCGGTTGCAACTAAAATGCCTTTGCGAACCGCAAAATCATGCCCCAACACTCGCCCTGCGGGCAGCAACCACTTGGATGCGACCCGTCCGCATTCTATACTGAACAAAGGTGACGTTCCCAGTATCCCTTCTTGAAAAGGAGCTTCGTACAGACTGAGCATCGTCGGCAAGCAGTGCGGAGCCGCTTGTCTTGCGAGCACACGGCGGGCACGGCCGAGGCTTGACGAATCGCCTCGGCTGGTAAGGATTCCAGGGGAAATGACTCCCCCACTCGCTGACACAACTTTGCCGAAAGGAAACATCGAGATGTCTCGCTACGGAACTTTCAGCGACGATCATTACATTAACGTGACCCTGCACACGGAAATGGACCTCCCGCAAAATCGCGAGACGGTGCTCCATTATTTCGAGCAGGTTCAAAAAAAATACCCAACGATGCGGAATTTCTATGGCCGCGAGCGGGGCGAATATGTGCTGGAGGAAGACAAGGAGCAGGGGCACTACCGCTGGACCTCCGTCGAAGCGCGCCGCGTCAGTTCGGGGCAGGTCAATCCGGCCTCGTTCGATGACGCTCTCGAACAGCACACGCTCGTGCTGGACATGATTCCCTACGCGCTGAGCGTTAGCCCGCTGGATTGCGAATCGCTCAACGTGATGCTCGGTTTCGATTTTACCTATCGGGGCAACCACAACGAACTGTTAGCCGAGGCGCTCGGCCTAGTTCCGGCGTTTGAGAAGATGTCGGAAATCGAGGGGATCACGCTCGTGGGGCACGAACCGTCGATCCAGTTCGCGTTGGATACGGATTGCCGCGTGCAATGCCGCCTCAGCGTGGAGACGCGCACCAGCGCTTATCACGTCCGCACAGGCGAATATCCTGAAGAGCAACTCAGCGTCTATTTAACCGCGCGGCGCTACGGCAGCCTGGAAGCTGGCGAGACTTATGTCTCGACCATGCAGAAGCTGGCGGGCGTTTGTAAGGAACTGGTCGATAACTACATGATCGACAACGTCCTTCGCCCGCTGCAGCAGGCGATTGCCATTCGGTAGCGCACCAGTTCGTCCTGCGCCGTCGCCGCTTACAGTCGTGGCTTGTCCTCTCGCATGGTGAGAGGACAAGTCATGCGCAGTCGCGGCTATTTCTGCTGCTCCACCTTCGTGCCGCGGAGCACGATTTGATCGTAATCCGCCGTGTCGTCGAACGTGCCGATGCCGATCTGTCCCCAGGCGAACGTCTTGTCGCTAGCGGTCATGCAGGGAGTGTCCATGTCGTCGTAGTAGATCTCGATCGTGCCGTCCTTCACCTTGCGCACCACGCGAACGTGATGCCAGTCGTCGGTCCACTTGGTTCCCGCGGTGGTTTTGGTGGAGATCTTCGTGCGGGGGGCGTCGTTGACGATGAAAATCTGGTTGGCGTGGTCGTCGGTCTTGGCGCCTAAATGCACGTAGTAGAAGTGAGCCGGATCCTGATAGCCGAACACCAGGCAAGCGTCGCGATGACCGTAGTCGGGATGCGTGCTCTTAACCTGCACGTCCAGCACCATGTCGCCGACGATCACGTCCTTGAGCAACGCGATGTTGGTCGGGCTGCGATGCGGCGGCTTATACGCGCTTTGCTTGACGTGCTGGCTATAAACATGCCCGTCGCCATCCTTCTTAACCTCCCACTGCCTGGCATCAAACGGTTGCCAGTGGTCGGCCCCCTGTTCAAATCCGTCCTCGAAAACCACGGGCAATTTCTGATCCGCAGCCGAGAGGTGCGAAGCCAAAAACGACAATGAGCAAAGAATCGCGGCCACCGAAGCGGCCAAACGTGGCAGAAAGACGAGCATGGTGAGATTTTCCTGAACCGGGCGGCGGGAGAAATGGCAAGGCTTTTGTTGTAATCGACCGCCTCGCGGATTGCAAAATTTCGCGCGGGAAATTTTTGGAGGGGTGTTTGGGGCGATCGATCAATAAGCTTCCGATTTTCACGCCGGCCAAGAGATCACGACCCCATCCAGCTCGACTGGATGGTGAGCGAGTTGGTGAGCTAGTAGCCAGACGCACCAACATCACGACCCCATCGGGCTCGCCCCGATGGTGAAGAAGTCCTGTGGGCTACCGGCGCCACGCGGGGATCTTCAGCCCAGGAACTCATTCACCATCCGCACGAGGCGGATGGGGTCCAAGAAAAACGAAGCGGCAACGCAGTTAGCTCGCCATCTGGTTCACCATCCAGACGAGCTGGATGGGGTCCGGGAGGACGTTCGGGGCCAGCCACAGATCAGCATCCAGATGTCACGCAAATCGCGGCGTTCGTATTCCCAAGACCAGAACGTTATTTACCGGACGCCCCTTACCCAGCGATTCACCCCAGACGGTGGAATTTTGCCCTCTCGGGGGCGGGAATGCATCGCGCAACGTGTTTCACAACGACGAATTAGCGCCGCAGCCTATCTTCTGCGATGAGACCGCGACTTAGAAACCGCTAAGATCGACGGGTTGGTGGTCGCTGCGATTGCAGAGGCGGTAGTGGGTGTTGCCGTCGATGGAATAGTTGATGCTATGCACCGAGCCATCGCACATCACCATGTTAAAACCATTGGAGTGCGCGCTGCCGAAGATATTCCACGCCGTGGAGCCGTGCCGGTCTTGCTTCGGGAGATTGGATGGACTCCCCCACCGCATCACGTCCCAGTCATGCCCTTGATACATGCTCGTGTTGTCGGCGCCGTCCTGACCATCGGTGTAGTGGTCCGCGTTGATATACTTTTCGCCGGCCAGGTAAGTATTGGACGAACCATCCTTGACGTGCGCTTTCTTAATCTCGCTCCGCAAGAAGGAGATGCCGGTGGCCGTATCGCGCCAAAGGGGATTGACCGAGGGTAAGTCGTTGTCGTAGGCCGAGGGATCGTTCACCCCGGTGAAGTTCTGTGGCTCAGTGCCGCCGTTAATGGCATAGCAACTGCGCGCATGGGACGGCGTATCGTTGGCGTTAAAGGCATTCTTGGGGTTGCCCGAATAAAAAGCCGTAAACGCCTTGGATTGCCGGCGCGTGGGGCAATTGAACGTGGGGACCGGTGTTTGCGTCATTTGCGCCGTGAGCGCTCGCTTATCACTACCGGCGAGCGGCAAGTCGTGCAAATTCTGTTGCTCCGTGTACGGCAGAACGTTGTAGATCCAGCCACCTGGCTGATTCTTGCCAAACGCCCGCTCGGGATCGCCGACCCACGCCCAACCCCAGCCGTTGGATGGATAATGCCCTTGCGACGCCAAATGGTTGAGCGACGCCAGGCCGATCTGCTTGAGATGGTTCTGGCACTGCAAACGTCGGGCGGCTTCGCGGGCGGACTGCACGGCGGGAAGCAATAACCCCACCAGAATGCCAATAATCGCAATCACTACGAGCAATTCCACTAGCGTGAATGCATGCCGTGGCAACGAAGAGTTGTGCCTCATGAACTGTTTCCTTCGCTGACAGAACGCCAGCCATCAAATGAATCGCGGCGATAAGAAGTAGAACTGAATCGTAAGCGAACGGCGCGAAATTTGCAAAAATTTCAATTTGCCCAAGAGCCTGCGCTCACAATAGCAACGGTCAGCCACGCTCACGTCGTCCGCGACGGCGCGACGGCGCGACACGAAGTTGAGGTGTTCATCGGCGCGCATCCCGACCGCCGCCAGCATGCCCAAGGCAAACGGCATCGCTGAGAAGGGAGCATGCATCGGTCGCATCATCCGCGTGCTGCTGGCGATGGTCGATCCGATGGAAGACCTCATTCTGGTCACAAGAGCAACCAGGATGCAAATCGCCATTTAGTGGCGAACGCCAGGCAACATGATACGCTGATCGCGGCAAGGTGGGTGGGGGGCCGCGACTGTCAGGCAGGCAAGGGTCGATCCGGCTTACGCGGGATGCGTCGTGTCCGACTGGGAAGCCGCGCTATCACGCTGGATCGCGTCGTACACTTCCTGGCGGTGAACCGGCACATCCACCGGCGCTTCGATGCCAAGACGAACCTTATCGCCTCGCACCTCAATCACCGTGATGACGATATTCCCGCCGATGACAATTCGTTCGTCGCGCTTTCGAGAGAGAACTAGCATAGAGCATCCTTTGCAACCTTAAGAGAACAAAACTTCAGCCTGAAGTCCTGGATTCGCTCTAATTCTAGCTCGCGTCAAGAATTGCCAAGGACACTTTCGCACCCACGCGCTTCATGGCCACACTTACGGCGGGGGGCGGCGTGCTTGGGTGCAGTTTCAGCGATCTTCACAAGTGCTTGCTGTGAAGCAGTTTGCGATCTGATTTTCAGCGCGGGCGCAAGTTCCTCCCGGTCCGACGCCCTCTCAAAAAATCTTGAGAATTTTCCCAAAATTTCCGAGTTTGCGACTTGGACACAGGACTTCCCTATTGTGCCAGCATTGCCAGGCTAGCGTCAGCCGGAGGGTTGGTTGGTCGCCTCCGGGTCGAAGAGCAAGGGGAAGAACTGCCCCTCCATCGGCTCGCCCGGCGCGATTGGAGGGACGCCTTGCAGCAAGGTTTCGCTGCTGGCGGATTGGACGCCGTTGCGGAACACATTGACGACCGCCGCCCGGCGCGGCTGGGAGGTGCGGTTCTCGAACGAGCCATGCACCATCAGCGGGTGATGGAACGAACACTCGCCCGCCTTGAGTTCCACCGCGACGGGATGATTGAACTGCTCCCACTGCTGATCGTCGAGCACATCGCGGATCGCCTCCATGTCGCCTGCCAAACCGGTGATTGGGAGCAGGCTCCAGCGGTGACTTCCGGGGACGTAATGCACGCAGCCGTTGGCGCGCGTGCTGTCGTCCAGGCCGATCCAGCAGGTTAGGTGGGCCATCGGCTGGGTACGCGTCCAGTACGAATAATCCTGATGCCACGCGACGACGCCGCCATGTTGGGCCGGCTTGCAGAATAGTTGGTCGTGCCAAAAGCGGACCGCGCCCCCGAGCAACTGACTAGCCGCCACGGTAAACGCCGGATGCCACAACAGGTCGTGAAAGCCCGGTGTGATCCGCCACGCGCCGAGCGCGTGAAACAACACCTTCTCCGGATTTGGCGATTCGTTGGTGTGATACTCGTACCACAACTCGTGGCCAGGGTGATCCGGCTTGAACAGCGGTTCGAGCTCTTGCCGCAACTGCTGGATTTGGTCGTCGTCAAGAATCCGCACCCCGGCGAGATAGCCGTGCTCCTCATAAAAGGCGACTTGCTCCGGGCTGAGTCGATACCGCTCCCACTCAGCGGCCGACTGCGGCCACTTGAGAAAGCTGCTTACAGGCTCGTGGCGGGTCGAAAGGTCGAGCGACATAGCGGGCGTGGTCCGTGGGAAGTGAGGCGAGTTTGCGGAGCTATTATAACGACAAACGGCGCGCCGCTAAAGCAGCTTGCGCGCTGCCCTCAGAATCCTCTATAATCAACGCGTTGATTCTGGTTGTCCGGTTGTATCATTTGCATCTCTTTGGAGCCACCTTCATGAATGTTCGCCCCCTGCTGCTCGGCATCGCCTTCGCGCTCTGCTGTTCCCACGTTGTGTTGGCTGCGGAACCCAAGACTGAACTGCTCTGGCCAGACGGCGCGCCGGGCGCGACCGGGGACGAACCGAAAGACAAGCCGCAACTCATCATGTATCTGCCCGAGAAACCCAACGGCTGCGCGATTGTCGTGACGCCCGGCGGCGGCTACGGGGGGTTGGCGATGGGACATGAAGGGCACGAAATTGGCCAGTGGCTGAACTCGCTCGGCATCACCGCCTTCATCTGCGATTATCGCCACCGCAACAAAGGCTACGGCCATCCCGCACCGCTGCAAGATGCACAACGGGCCATTCGCACCGCTCGCGCGCGGGCGGAGGAGTTTCACCTCGATCCTCAGAAGATCGGCATTCTCGGATTTTCCGCCGGTGGGCATTTGGCATCCACTGCGGCGACGCATTTCGACAGCGGCAAACCAGACGCCGCCGACCCCATCGAGCGCGTCAGTTCGCGTCCAGACTTCGCGGTGCTCTGCTATCCGGTGATTGCGTTCAATAAGGAATACACGCATCGCGGCTCGCAGCAGAATCTCATCGGTCAAGACGCTTCGCCGGAACTCGCCGCCAGCCTGTCGAACGAACAGCAAGTAACCGACAAGACGCCTCCGTGCTTTCTCTGGCATACCAACGAGGACAACGGCGTGCCGGCGGAAAACAGCGTCTACTTCTATCTCGCGCTGCGCAAGCACAAAGTTCCCGCGGAACTGCACATCTACGAAAAAGGACCGCACGGCATAGGCCTGGGCAAAAAGTTTCCCGGCGCCGATCAATGGCCCACCGCGTGTGAACTGTGGCTTAAGAATCGCGGTTATATTCCCCAGTAGCAAGGCATCCACGGAAAGCCGCCGAATTGTTCGCAGCGGCGGCCGGTTGCCGTCTGAAGCTCGAAAAAATGGCGGCAGACTCGTTACGACCCGCGCCAGCGGTTGCCCTGGGGCGCCGCGGCCGACGTTTGCGGCGTAGAGTATTCAGTGGGAAAATCTCCTCGGAATTGTCCCGCTGCTTTCGGATGCAGGCGAGGTCGGAACATGATTCAGACAGGGCTGGACGCGCTCATCACCTACAATCCCTGGACGCTCGTCGCCACGACGACGCTCGGGGAGGCGGTGCGCCTGCTCGACGAGACCGGCATCGGGCAGTGGCCGGTGGTCGATGACGATGGCCGGTGGCTCGGGTCGCTCGATACGGAACTCGTCGTCTCCGCGCTCGGTGACCGGGCGCTGTGCGACGCCCCGGTGTCGGAGTTCATGCACCGTGATGAGCCGCCGGTGAATCTGGGAACCAGTCCCCGCGACGCGCTGCAGCGCATGCGCGCTCCGCAGCCCAGGTTCTTGGCGGTGGTCGATGGCGAGCGGGTAGTCGGCACCCTCTCCCCCGCCGATTTCGTCCGCGAACTCTCCTACGGAGAGAATCCGGTCGCGCGCGAACTGATCATCGACCACATGCAAACACACCTCGATCCGCTCGACACCGAACAGACCGTGGACGAAGCCTTGGCCTGCTTGAACGGTCGTCAAAAAGATTACGCGGCGGTCGCCCAAGGGGATTTTCCATTTGGCGCCGTATCACGCGCGGCGCTCTTTCAAGCCCGCGGCCGCGCCTTGGCCCGCCAACTGCGCGGCGAAACCAGTCCCGCGCGCACGCTCGGACAGATCCTCCACCGCGCGCCGACCACGCCCCCGGGGCGCACGCTCGGCGAAGCCGCCAGCCTCATGGTCGAGCACGACGTTGACGCACTCGCTGTCGCCAATCAAGCAGCGCACTTGCTTGGCATCGTCACGGAGGATCAAATAGTACAAGCCCTCCTCGCCGCCGACTAACCCCAACGCGCTAGCGCGGGACTGCGGCCTCTCCCATCCACGCCTGCTGCGCGAGCTTCGCGCGCACGGCGCATCCGCTCACCTCTTTCTTCCGCAACTCCGCTTATGCCGCGCAAGGATACTTGGACGTCCCTCAACGATCGCATCGTCGCCTGCGCGGCGTGTCCCCGCTTGCGTGAATACTGCGCACAAATTGGCCAGGAGAAGCGCAAGGCGTATCTGGATTGGGACTATTGGGCCCGCCCTGTGCCGAACTTAGGCGATCCGCGCGCGCGGCTCTTGATCGTCGGGCTCGCGCCGGCCGCTCACGGCGCCAATCGCACCGGGCGAATGTTCACCGGGGACCGCAGCGGCGATTGGCTCTTCCGCGCGCTGCACAAAGCAGGCTTCGCGAACCAACCGACGGCCGAGCACGCCAGCGACGGGCTGAAACTGTTCGACTGCGCGATCACCGCGACGTGCCACTGCGCGCCGCCGGGTAACAAGCCCACGCCGGCGGAAATTGCGAACTGCGAACCGTGGTTTTCAAAAACGTTCCAGCTTGTTCCGGCCGTGGTGTATCTCGCCTTGGGGCAGATCGGCTTTCGTACGCTATGCCGGGCTTTGCGCCAGCAGGGGGCGCTCGCCGGCAAGTTGCCGAAGTTCGCCCACGGCGTGGAAGTTCCGCTCACCGAGGGCCGCTGGCTGTTGGGCAGCTATCACCCCAGCCAGCAAAACACGTTCACCGGCGTCCTGACTGAGCCGATGTTCGACGCCATCTTTAGCCGCGTGCAAAGCCTGCTCGCGGCCGACTGAGGCAGGCTACTCGCGCACTTGCTCGAAGTAGAAGGTTCCCTTTTTGTTCGAGATCACGATGTCCAGCAGTTGGTCGCCGTTGACGTCGGCGACTTCGAACTGCGTGCCGACGCCGCTGTCGTGATCGATCTGATGGCGGGTCCATGACGCCTTGTTCCCCGCGCGGCTCAACTCGTACCAGTAGAGCACGGCCGGGTTGTTCGGTTCGGGATCGCCGCTGGGGCCATGCGCCCAATGGCGTTTGCCGGTGACCAGGTCCGGTTCGCCGTCGCCGTTGATATCGGCCAGGCAAACCGCGTGCGTTTGCGAGTAGGTCTTGTCGATTTCATGCTTTTCCCACTGATTGGGCTTCACCTGCTCGAACCAGTAGACGCCGATTCCGTGCGGGCTACTGGCGAACACGTCATTGTCGCCATCGTTGTCGAAATCGTACACGTACATCTGCGCGGCGCCGCCGCCGGCATCAAAATTCGCGGGATGCCATTTCCACGGCGACTCGGCAGGATTTTCGGGCGCTTCCCACCAACCTTCCGCAATCAAGATATCATTGCGGCCATCTTTGTTCACGTCGCCCATCCCCAGACCGTGCGAAAAACGATTCGCGCCCGGCGCGTTCTTTTCGCTCACCGGGAACAGTTTCCAAGGTTCGTTGGCGTCGCCGGTGGGACGCGCGAAGCCGACGCGCTTTTCCGGACCATCGGTTTGCGCCGGGTCAGGCGACCAGGCGAACAGCAGTTCCGGCGACTTGTCGTTGTCCATATCGACGAGTTGCGGGCTCTCGTTGTTGGTCACGCGCGCCAGCTCGTGCTGCGGCCACAACTTGCCGGGTTCTTTCGGGTTCTCCATCCACCAGGTGTAACTCCCCGGAAAATCGACAATGATCACATCCGTCCAGCCATCCTTGTTCGCATCCCAGGCAAACGTTTGAAACGAATGGCTATAGCCGTGCGGATCATGCTCCGGCGCCTTTTCCACCATCGAGTGCATCTTCCAATCGGGCGCCTCATACCAGACATACCCCGCGGCGATATCCTGCTTGCCGTCCTTGTTGAAGTCGCCCACCGCCACCCCTTCGCTCCGAAAGACCGGGTCGATGTGCGTCTTCTTGAAGGAAATCTTTTCGCCCTCGGCGGCGCGGGCCCCGTTTTGGAAGAGTGCGAAGCTGGCGGAGATCGCAAGCAGGCAGGTAACGATGAACCAATGACGAGCCACAGGATGCTCCTTGTCGCGGTGGGATGGCAGGGAAAGTTTGGTTGGCGGAACCTGTAAATTGTAAACCAGCCCCGCCGCAATTGCAGCCATGTATTGGCCAAATAAAGCCGCCGCGGACTGACAACGGGGCCGAATTCCTCCAGAGCTTGGAAATAGCGGGCGAAATTGCGCTGGGGCGCAACCGAATCCTGGGCGACGTGGCTTACCGCTGGTTTTGCCATTTTTTGCCGGCACAAGTTCAATCGCCCGCCCGTTTCGAGTATCGTTGACAGTAGGACGGTCATGAAAAGCGCGCTCCGTCAACGTGGCCAGGCAACTTCGCCCTCCGGCAAACCACTTTCAACCAAGAATCGCCTCCCCTCGATTTTCTCCACAAGGAAATTACCCATGCGAACCACTCACCAGGCAGGCCGTCGTCAGTTTCTTCAAGGCGTCGCCGCGGCAGGCGCTGCGAGCATTTTGCTCCCCTCGGCCGATCGGGCCTTCGGTTACCAGGCGCCCAGTGAACGCCCGGTGTTTGCGACGATCGGACTTCGTAACCAGGGGTGGGCGATCACCAGTAAGTCGTTCAAGTTTGCCGATTTCGCCGCGCTGGCCGATGTCGATGCGAACGTGCTGGGGGACAACGTGGAGAAGGTTCGGAAAGCCCAGGACAAGAAGCCGGATGCTTACCAGGACTACCGCAAGGTGCTCGATCGCAAGGACATCGACGCCGTCATGATCGCCACGCCGGACCACTGGCACACGAAGATCGCGGTCGAGGCGATGCTCGCAGGCAAGGATGTGTATTGCGAAAAGCCGCTCACGCTGACGATCGACGAAGGGAAGCTGATCGAGAAAATCGTCAAGCAAACGGGACGAGTGTTTCAAGTCGGCACGATGCAGCGAACCGAGTCGGACCAGCGGTTCCTCAAGGCGATCGCGCTGATCAAGAATGGCCGCATCGGCAAGGTCCAAAAAGTGACCTGCGGCATCAACGGCATGGAAGCGTCGCCGGTCATTCCGGCCGTCCCTGTACCCGAAGGGCTGGCTTGGGACTTCTGGCTGGGGCCAGCGCCCAAGGTGGCCTATCGCGCGCTACCGGAAATCCGCCAAGGCTACGGCGGCGGCGTACCGCTGTATAGCAATTGCCACTACTCCTTCCGCAATTGGCACGAATACTCCGGCGGCAAGCTCACCGACTGGGGCGCCCATCACGTGGACATCGCGTCCTGGGCTCTAGGTGCTAGCGATACGGGGCCGAGCAAAGTCACGCCGGTCGATTACACGCTGCCGGTGGAGTACAAGGACGGCTATCCCCTGGTCGACGATCAGTACAACGCCGCGACCAAGTTCAACATCCGCGTCGCGATGCCCAACGACGTGGAACTGATCATCACCAGCGAAGGGGACAACGGCATCCTCTTCGAAGGGACGGACGGTCGCTTCTTCGTCAACCGCGGCAAACTCGCCGGCAAGCCGGTTGAAGAACTCGAAAACAACCCGCTCCCAGGCGGCGCGATCGAAGCGGTGTACGGCGGCAAGGTCAGCGAGAACCACACCGCCAACTTCATCGAGGGGATGAAGTCCCGCAAACAGCCGATCTCCGATGTCTGGTCCCACAACCGGATGCTCGAAATCTGTCACCTCTCGAACATCGCCATGCGCCTAGGGCGAGAACTTCAGTGGGATCCGGTCAAGCGCGAAATCATCAACGATGCGCAAGCCAACGCTTTCCTTTCGCGGGAATATCGCAAGGGGTTTGAAATCCAGATGTAGTGTTCGTCGCCGCATCAATCAGAGGCGGGGGTTACTCGAGAGCAGTCATCCCCGCCTTCTGTTCGTTATGCACTACTGTTTCAATTCCTCAAGCATCTCAAGCAGGTTGTTGGTGAGGATGACGGAGGCGTCTTTCTGCACCAGGTTCGTACCGAGCCAGGTTTCGTATCCGCCCAGGCGATGTTGCTGGGGCGTGGGTAAGTAGCCGTGGCGGCCGTTGGCCAGGCCGATCACCATGGTCCGCGGAAAGGGGCTGCGGTCCTTCAATTCGAGACCGGTCTCGACGAACGTTTCAAACGGGATGCCGCAGACCGCGAGGTCGCCAATGCGGATCGCGTGGAGCTTGACAGTGAGTGTATCTTCCGCGCGCTCCGCGGCCGCCAGCGTGCTGCGCGCGTAGTGTTGCGCCAGGCGCGGCAGTTTGGCGATCGTAGCGTCGTCCTTAACAGCAAGCACCTCCTTGGCTGCGGCGACTTCTTCCGCACTGGGGCGACGATATTGCAGTTCGACCTGGCGCTCCAGCATCCCCAGCGGCGCGTCGGACTGGTGGGTTTCGATCTGGCGATGCGCGAACCAGGCCGCGTCCGCTGCCTTGGCGGCCACAATGCGAATCTGCTCGAACAGTTCGCGCGGCGGGCGGGTCACGTTGAACGGGATGTTGTTGATATCGCCGGACGTGCCATTGGACATCATCGCCACGAAGTCGTCCCCTCCACGCAGCCGCGACGGCATGAGCCGCGCGAATTCACCAAAATAATCGGCCGAGATTTGCGCAGGCGGAGTCGCGCCGACGTAATGCAGCGAATAGTTGGCGAACAGCGCAAGTGGCCGCCGCTTTTCATCTTGCACCGAAAGGATTGTCAGTTCGGGATCGGTGGGACCGGCCGGGCGGTCGAGCACGTCGGGGTCGCTGCTGGGATTCATCTTCACCTGATCGAGCTGGCCAAACGGATTGAGCGGCATCTTGCCTGGCTTCAAAAACCAGCGGCGATTAAAGACTTCCTCCGGGAGCGGATGCGACGCCGCGCCCACGGCGGCCGGCCGCAGCGCCGCGTGCGCCTGGATGATCGAGTTGGCGATCCCCTCGACAAGCAGCTTGCGATACGCGACGGCTGGCGGCGAACCTTCCTTGGTGTTCGAAGGCGGGCCACTATGCGTGTGCGTCGAGCTGACCAACATCTTGTCGGTCGTCATGCCGGTTTTCTCGGCGGCCATCGCCTTGGCCTCATCGAGCACTTCCGGCCCGATGCCGAGATTATCCACGACCACCATTGCCAGCGTCGTGGTCCCGTCGCTCAGCACCAACGCCCGAGCGTGGAGCGGATCGTGCGCTTTCTCCGCGGGATTTGCACTGAATCCGCCAGGCATGTTCAACGGAAACTCTCGCGGCGTGATATCCACCGCGGCGGCGCCCGCTTGAAGGGTGTGCCGTGGTTCAGCCGCGTGGGTTGTTGTCGCCAATAGCAATAGCAGCGCCAGGAGTGTTGCCGGTTTGTGCATGAGAAAGCGTCCTGTCGAAATAGTGGCAGGCTGGAAGGTCGTCCTGTCACGAATCAATCGGCTGATTTATTCTGCGGGGCGTGGAAGAACTCGCGTTTGCTTGCCGGCACGGGGGTCGCGTGGTAGAGCAGAGGGCCGACTTGAACAGGGATGTCGGTTTCGATCACGTCAGCGCCTCGCTTGAGAAATGCGCGATAGTCATTTTCAATCTCGCGCAGCTCCTTGACTTTGCCGGTCACGAACTTGCGATCCAAATTTCGCGACGTGCCGATCATGCAACAGGCTCCACGTGCATGGATCAGTTCGTACAGCTTTAAATCCTCCGGCGGGTCGTGTCCGACGAAGGCGATGACGTTTCGCCAAGGGATGTTGAGCTTGTCGAACGCGACCACCTTGTCGCGGTTGGGGATCATGACTTCCAGCATGATGTGGGGATTGAGCCGATACGCCTCCGCCGCATCGTGGAAGCTATTCACAATCAGCATGGCGTAGCTTTCCGCCTGGTGCGATTCAATCGCCTTGACCCGCGCCGCGACGGGAACATCCTTTTGATCGAGCACCAGAATCGTCTTGCCTCGCGCCCATTTTAGCGCTTCATCGAGCGTGGGAATCTGATACTCGGTGACGTTTCCCGCGGCGTCCTTCAGGCGCAGTTGTTTCAGTTCCTGGAC
>CAUJKE010000209.1 GCA_963205385.1 Planctomycetota bacterium
CGCGGTGCTCGGCGCGCTGGATGTGTTGATCTTTCTGCAAATCGAGGAACCGCCTATTCAGCGCGCCGCCTCGCCCCGCTTGGTCGACGTGCTCCGCGCGCCCTATCAACACAAGATTTATCGTTCGTACATCTCGTTTACTTGCTATTGGCATTTCGCCGCGATGGTCGGCGCGCCGTTTATTAGCATGTATCTGCTCGACTACGTCGGCATGAGCCTGTTCGCGGTGCTGCTGTTGTGGAGTTGCTCGTGGGCCGGCGGGGCCGTGTTTTCCCGCGGGATGGGCCGCCTGGTGGAGCGTTTTGGCCAACGCCCGGTGCTGATTCTCTGCACGGCCTTCAAACCGCTCAACATGGCGGCGCTGGTGCTCTGCCCGCCCGAGCCGACGCTGGCCTTGGTGCTGCTCGCGCCGGTGTTCATGATCGACGCGGTACTCAACGCTGGCATCAACATCGGCTCCAACGGTTACATGCTCAAACAGACGCCGCGCGAGAATCGGGCGATGTTCGTCGCCGCCGGCACCGCGCTGGCCGGAATGATCGGCGGCCTCACGGCAATCCTCGCCGGACTAGGACTCCGCGCGCTGGAAAACTGGCACGGCAGCCTCGCTGGCTACTCGATCGTCGGCTTCCACGTGCTGTTTGGCATTAGCCTGGGCTTGCGACTGCTCGGCGTCCACCTGGCCCGCGCGCTGCACGAACCCGATTCGACCCGCACCCGCGACATGCTCTGGCAAGTGCTCGTCCAACCGGTCCTCGCGCGCTTCAATGCGCCCGCGACGCCTGAGGACGAGCTCCTGCCGGTAGCGCCCGACGTGATCCCGCTAGTGGCGCCGGTTCATCTGGGTGACGCGCACAGCGGCAGCGAGCCGTTCCGCAAGGCAGCTTGAATCGGCGGCGCTGGCAAACATCCACCGCGGACCTATTTCAACTCCACCCAACGTGTCTGCACGTTCTTTCCGGCATCCAACGTTTGCACGTCGCCGGCGGCGCTCGAAAGCGTCTTGGTGTGTTCACCGGCGGCGTTGGTGTAGCCGAAGGTAACTTCGAGGTCATCGCTGCGCGGCACTTTGTAGAGCAGATGTATTTCCGCCCGCGCAACACGTTTGCCGCCGTTGTTTTTGAAGCGCACCTGCACCGGCCGGTCGCTCGGCGTCGGCAGCGCAACGTCGCCGAAGCAGAAGCTTTGCGACCAGAAATCCGGCGGCTCATCGCCGCGCCGCGTGATCCGCCAATCGCTGACCACAGGCAGCCAGGACTTGCCGCCGTCGGTGGAATAGTCGATCGCATAAGCAATCTCGGGATTCGGCGGACTGCTGGAACGCATGTGAGCCGCGGCGTAAACGTGCGTTGCCTGCGCGTGGCGCGGCGGCGCTAGTTCGAGTGTGACCGTCGGCGAGTCGAACTCGCCCGCGATGATGTGCGCCTGGGCTTGCGGCAAAGTCGGCCCTGCCGAGACCAGACCGCGCTCGCCAATATTCAGCGTCACCTGATTCTCGCCATCGTGCAGGCGCGAAATCATCGCGGCGTTCATCTGGCAGACCGTGCGCAGCGAAATGCTCTTGCCGCTCAACTCCTTCGCCCCGCGGCCCAGCTTGATCCAATACTGCCGGTAGCCTTTTACCAGATCGGTCAAATCGAGCGCCGCGCCGGTCAACTTGCCGCCGTCGCTCCAAGTGGCGCCGCGATCGACAGAGATCGCAACCGGAACGTCGCCTGTCCCTGTTACGATCAGCCCGTTCTTGCCGCCGGGCTTGTAGATGTCCCAGTTGCCGCTGCTCGGCGGCGTGGCGCCGATGATGTAGGGGGTTGTGAATTCGAGCGTAACGTGCGACGGGCTCTCGTCGATGACCGCTTCGCGATAATTTTCGCTCGCGAAGTCCGGCGCGAAGGTATAGACGGCGTTGCCATACCGGGCCTGTCCCGGCTTGTAGCCTGCGCCGGTTTTGGACTGATACATCTTGTCCGGTTGGTTGACCCAGGTGTGGGAGCGTTCGGGGCCGGGGATGCCGCCGGTGTTGTAATTGCGTCCCCAGAAGACGAACGTCTGGCCATCTTCGAGCCCCGGCTCCAAATATCGCCGCAGCGTTTCGCCCCGGCGCAGATAAATCACCGGCGGCGGTCCGGCGTAGCCTGAGAAATACTCGGCGACGTTATACGACGCATACACGCCGCCATCGTCGGGGTGCAAGCCGCACGGCAGCCAACCGCAGGCCGCATTGCCGGGATAATTTCGCGCCGCGTATTTCTTCCAGTCGCGCGCGATCTCGGCGATCGACAGCAGCGACTCCCCTTTCGCGTCGAAGATGACGGTTGAAATATCGTGATCGAGCAGCACCCATTTGCCGTCGCCGTACGCGCCCCCTTTGAGAAAGACTTCAAACGAGTTGTGACCGTCCGTGCCGACGGTTCGCGCACGGTTGTGGCCGAGCAGCGCTTGCATCTCCGGCACCCACTGGGCGTGCGTCGTGCCGCAGAGTCCATAGCCGTGCGCGTAGAGGCCGGACCAATACTCACGCGGCTTGCTATCGCCCCCGGCGGTGAAGCCTTGGCCCCACAAATTCTCCGAGCCTGGCTCGCCATGGAAGTAGTGCGTATTCCGCCACAGCCACGCGGCCAGCACGCGATCTTGCTCCGTCTTCACCGGCTGGCCCGTCACGGCTTCATAGAGCCTGGCCTGCGTCGCGAACAGGCGTTCCCATGTGGAAGCCGCGAGTTCGCCGGGATAGTAAGGATGATCCGTCATGATCTGCGGATCGCCAACGCCGCCGCGCGCGAGTGAAGCGCAGCCGCAGACAACCACGAACAACCAGGCGATGAGCTGCGCACGCATGACATGGGTTCCTTATAAAACCGTGCTGTGAACGACGAAACGTGAAATCGACGACTTGGCTTGCATTTGTTTCCTTCGTGCCCTTCGTGCCTTTGTGGTCCCCTATCTATCCCAGCGATTCCAGCAGCGGTTCACCCGCTGACATGTTCTATCTCCTGTTTGCACTAAGAAAGGGAAGCAACGACTTGCCAGGCTGGAAATGCGAATGAACCACGAAGGCACGAAGGACACGAAGGAAATGCAGAAGACAAGATATGGGAGTGCTGCTTGCTCGGCAACTTGCTCTCGCTTATCTGACTTGTTCCCTATTCTCTTCTTTTCCTCCTTCGTGCCCTTCGTGCCTTCGTGGTCACAATAACTCGCCCAGGTTCGCTGTCGCCGAGGCGTTTCACCCTCTACTCGTCCCGCAGCCACTCGAAGAAGCCGAGGGCGGCGAGGTCGCTGCGTAGCGCGGCGACGGCGTCTGCTGAAAGTGCCCGCACCGGGAGTCGCGTTGGGCCGCAGTCGATGCCGAGCATGCTCATGATCGCCTTTTGCGCGGCGAGCGAGCCATACGGCTTGAACGTGTTCACAATCGCTTGGGCCTGCGATTGATAACGCCGCGCGGCCGCCAAGTCTTGCGCCTGCCAGGCGTTCCACAGTCGCCGATAAAGGGGCGCGGCGAAGTTGTACGTGCTGCCGACCGCGCCTTGGGTGCCTGCGACCAGGCCGGAGAGAACCATTTCGTCAACGCCGAACAGCACTTCGTACCGCTCGCCGGCCCAGTCGATGCACGTTTGCAGCTCGTCGATGCGCGGCGAGGTGAACTTGATGCCGCGGAGCGTGGGGATGCGATCACCGACGCGCGCGAGCAGTTCGAGCATGGAGAACGAGAGGCGGGTGAGTTGAGGGATGTGATAGTAATAGTACGGCAGTTCTGGAGCGCCGGCGGCGATTTGCGCCATGGTGTCGAGCAGCGCGTCGAGCGAGTCCGGTTTGAAATAGACGGACGACACCGCGGAGATCGCCGTCGCGCCGATGCTTTGGGCATGCGCCGCGAGCTCGCGCGCTTGCCAGGCGCTTTCGTGTCCCACTTGGACGATCACGGGGATGCGACCCGCCGCCGCGCGGACGAACGCCTCCGCCGCGGCGCAGCGCTCCGCGAACGTGAACAACACGCCTTCGCCGGTGCTGCCGAGGACATACAGCCCCGCAATGCCGTTGCGAACCAGATGATCAACCAGCGGCGCGACCTGCTCCAGGTTCAGCGCGCCGTCAGGCGTGGTCGGCGTGAAGGTCGCCGCGATGAAGCCAGTTAGTGGTGTGAATAGTGGCATGAATGCGGCTTTCTGAAGGATTATCAATCCTCACGCTCGGCGCGAAGAAAAGATCACGCGGTGCATGATGGCTACTCGGTGAGCCAGTCCAACGGGAATTTTGCGAAGACGATGCGCTTGTAGCCGTCTTTCTCGTACAAGCAGCCGATCTTGCTGTCGGGCAGCACGCACAGCACGGAATACGCACTACCGCCGGGATATAACTCCTTGGCGACCGGCCAGGTTTTGCCGTCATCGTAACTGGCGCGAATCGTGAGCTTGACGCGCTGTGTGGTGCTGGCCGGGTTGGAGAACAAGATCACGCCGGGTTCCGTTTGCGTTGGCCAGCGATACCGTCGCATGCTGGCCTGACAGATCGGTTCGATCAGCGTGTCGCTCGGCTCGGGCGTGCTCCAGGTCGCGCCGCCGTCTTGACTGCGGCTCAGCCACCGCCGCTTCACCTGGGGATCGTGGCTCCGCATGTTGAGCAGCAGGTCGCCTTGGGCCAGCTCCACGACTTCGCACTCGTTGCAATGCGGGCCTGCCGTGCCGCCGCGCTGCCAGGTGGCGCCATGATCGTCGGAGTAGATCACGTGCGAATACGCTTGTTCGCCGCTTGTGGTCGGAACCTTATGATCGCATGGAATCACGAGCCGCCCCGCGTGCTTGCCTTGCGTGAGCTGGATGCCGTTGCCGGGGCCGGTCGCGAACCAACTCCACGTTTTGTCTTTGACCTGTTCGGTGATGTTCTGTGGCGTGCTCCACGTTTGGCCATCGTCCTTCGAGTGGCAGAGGAACACGCGCCGCGAATCCGTTCCGAACCCCGGCTGGATGTGGGCTTCGCTGATCTTTCCCGCGTTCCAGGTGAGCAACAGCCAGATCGTGCCAGTCTTGGCGTCGACCACGGGGCAAGGGTTGCCGCAAGTGTTCTCGGCGTCGTCCCACAGCACCTTGGTGTCGGACCACGTCGCGCCCCCATCGGTCGAACGTCGCCAGACGAGGTCGATATCCCCGGCGTCGGAGAGGCCCTTTTTGCGTCCTTCCGCGAACGCCAACAACGAGCCGTCTTTTGTCACCAGGATCGAGGGGATGCGATACGTATGATAGCCCCCTTCGCCGGAGATGAAGACCGGCGTCTCGGTCGGCGAATCGGCAGCGAAGGCGCGCGAGCTAAGGAGGACGAGGAGCGTCAAGGCAACGAGCATGCGAAACATAATTCAACCTGCGGCGGGAAATCGGTACGGATAGTCTGCTTCTAGGGTAGGCTGGGGGGCGCAGCGGATCAATCAGTGTGCGCGGTGAATTCCGCCGACTTTGTGCCGTGCAACGCGTGAGTTACTCGCCTAACTTTAGTCCCGTGTCGTCGATTGTGTAGGGCACAATCTCTTCGGCGCAGGCGCTGCCGCGGTGTTTGGCGATGTAGAGCGCGCGGCCGATCTTGTGGCCGTCGCGAATTTTTCCCATATAAATCAGCGTGTTCGCGTTGGAGAGCGCGTCCCCTTCATCCAGCGGGCGAGAGATCAAGTCGTCGAGCATCGTCTCGTGCGACGTGTAGAGCAGCACGCAGCCGATGTCGCTCGGCGCGTAATCGTGCGCCGCCGCCTCGGCCGCGTGCTCATGGTAATGGGCGCGGAACAGGTCGCGCGCGACCCACTGGGGATCCTTCCGCAGCACCTGGTGATACACGTACTCGAAGAGATTCAGTTGGATGGAATCGTGGGGCGTGTTGGTCGGCTCAACGCCATCGACCACGACGCGCCGCGCGCCGCGCACGAAGTTGCCGTATAAAAAGGCGATCGTTTTTTCGAGCTTCTGGTTGAGTTCCGCCTGCCAATCGTGCCACTCGTTCCAGTCGAGGTCTTGCTTGGTTACGCGGCGGCCGCGGTAGTCGAAGATGTGGAGGTAGTCGCCAAACTCGAACGCGCGATCGTACACGCTGGCCGGTTGCCAGGCGGAAGTCGAGTCGCAGGCGACCAGTTCATGACCGGCGATCCGCTCGGCATAGGCGGCGTGATTCTGCGAATCGCCCCGCGCGCTGACATCGAAGATCACGCCCCGCCGCTGCTCTTGGGCCTGGCCGGCGTGGGCGTATTGAATGCCCAGTTGCGTCTTACCAATGCCGGTCGCCCCCGCGATGACGGTGAGCTTGCCTGCGAGCAGCCCGCCGCCGAGCAGCGCGTCGAGTCCAGGAATGCCTGTCGATTGTCGAACCATGCCGTCGCGGCGCCTTGCTGAAAATAAGGGGGGCGAGTGAGTGCCAAAGTGGCTGTATGGCCACCGTTATCGCTCTTTGCAGCGCGGCGGGAAAGGGTAGTGACAGCGCATAAAAAAGGGAGCCGCCGCACGGGGCGTGCTCCCTGTTGTCTGCTGCATTGTCGCTCTTGGCCATTACGCAATGAGCTTTTGACGACGACGCTTGACATAAGCGCCAAAAGCCACGAGCGAAAAGCCCCACACGACCAGACTGGCCGGTTCTGGCACGGCCGCGTCGCTGGCCGTTTGGCCTTCAACCACCAGGCCGCGGACATTGAACCAATTGGAATCAGTTCCGATCGGCGGCAACCCGACGAAGGAGAGCCACTGGCCGCTGAGGATGCCGATGTTGAGCAACAAGCTGCCGGTTCCCGAGCCACTGCCAGGGAAGTCATACTTGCCTTGGGAAACGCCGTTGAGAAACACTTCGATATCGTTTTGCGGGCCGATATTGTTGAAGCCTAGTTCCACGCTCTTCACCACCGTGTTGGTGAGCGCGGGGTCGGTGCTGGTAAATGCAAGATTCAGCACTTCCGGAGTGCCGTTATTGGCGGTGCCAGCGGCGTCCACAACGTAGTAGCCTGAATTATTCCACCAAGCTTCCCCATTGAACCAACCCGGCGGATCTGAAGCGACGCCCAAGCCGTTGCTGCTGCGCACGACTTCGGCGGAAACAGAAGCTGGTCCCGCGGAAGCGGTAATCGTGGGGAGCGTCACCGAAGTCGACGGAGACGCCGTCGGCGTGAACGCGCCGGGGTTGGTCGCGTAGCTGCCGGTGAAGTTGTAATTGAACGTCACAGAATCCGCGCGCGCGGCGCTAACTCCTGACAACAACAGCGCAGCGGCGAGCGCTGGCATTGCAAAACGTAACATCGTCATTGTTGGTGCCTCATGTGAAAGCCATAAAAACACCGCGCTTAACCGCCCATTAGAGCGGCTTCGATCAGAAATGCAAGCAGGGAATTGGATTTTTCGTAAGTTGCCTAATCGAAACAGTTTACAGCCCCCGAAAATTCGTATCCGCGGGAGCAATTGCAAGCGGCAACAAGAATTTTCCACGCTCCCCACGCGCCGTGTGCGCTTGGACTGCGGCGTAGCTACTAGCGCAGCGCTTCCCAAGCACTGAGCAGCAGTTCGGCGGCGCGCTCGATTTCTTCCTCGGTGGTGTACCAGCCGAGGCTTAGCCGTAGCGTGCCGCGCGCGGCTTCCATCTCCACTCCCAGCGCGGCCAACGTGGGGCTCATCGCTGACGTGTGACGGTGGCAGGCGGCGCCGGTCGAGGCGCACAGTTCCGGCGTGCGGGCGAGCAGGTCGTCCGCCGCGATGCCGGGCAGGCAGACGCTCAGCGTGTTGGGGAGCCGGGGCGACAACTCGCCGTGCACGCGCAGTTCAGGCCCGATTTCATCGCGCAAGCGGGCGAGGAGCCGATCGCGGAGCAGCGCCAAGCGCTCGCCGGCTTCCGCCAACGACTTGCCCGCCAATACCGCGGCGCGTCCCAGCGCGGCGATGTAAGGCACATTCTCGGTCCCCGCGCGCAAGCCCCCTTCATGCCCAGCGCCATGCAGCACTGGTTCCAAGGCAACGCCGCGGCGCACAAACAGCGCGCCGATTCCCTTGGGCGCATAGAACTTGTGGCCTGTGAGCGAGAGCAGATCGACTTCGAGTTCGTCCACGTTGGTCTTGATCTTGCCGACGCTTTGCGCGGCGTCGGTATGAACGAGGACGTTCCGCTCGTGACAAAGCCTGGCGATCTCGGCAATGGGCTGGATCACGCCGATTTCGTTGTTGGCGTGCATGATGCTCACCAGCAGCGTATCGTGTCGCAGTTCCGCCGCGACCGCCGCCGGATCGATGAGCCCTTGTCGATTGCAGCCGACGATGCTGACATCGTAGCCCCAGCGTTCGAGGAATTTGGCCGGTTCAACAACCGCTTCATGTTCCAGCGCGGAAATGACCAGATGCCCGCCGCCACCGGGGGCGAACTTGAGCAGCACGCCTTTGATCGCCAGATTGTTGGCTTCCGTGCCGCCGGAGGTAAACACGATCTCGTCGCGATCAGCCCCAAGCAGCGACGCCACTTGCCCGCGCGCGTCTTCGAGCGCTTCCTGACACATGCGGCCCAACACGTGACTGGAGGACGGGTTGGCGTACCGCTCGGCCAAGAACGGCAGCATCGCCTCTTGCACGCTGGGCGCAATCGGCGTTGTTGCGTTGTAATCGAGATACAGCCAGCGCATACGAACGCGAACCTCTTATTCGTGGAAAACGGACGCTTGGAACAAGGCGCGGCGCCAGCGCGGCGGCGACTTCGTTCCGGCGTCGATCCACGTTACCTTACCCCAGCGCGCTCGGAGAACGCTATCCGGCAGTGTTCCATCAAGAATCACTTGCGGCCCGGGCGGCTACGGACAGGGTTGCCCAGTTTCGGCGATGCACTCGGCGTCGGTCTTGACTTGCAGCGACTGAATCGACGCGGCCATGTCCGCCATCTCTTCGACAATCGCGTTGCGGACCAGACCAATGCCGCCGATGACGCCAATGACCAGGACCGTGATAATCAGAATCCACTCGAGCGTGAGGATGCCGCGGCGTTGGCGACGGCGACTGACGTGCTGGGTGCGTTTCATAAAAGCGAAACTCCACGAAAAAACGGTGAATGAGCGAGGTGGTGTATGAGCGATAGGGAACAGGATTTGCAGCTGTTAAAAGAAATGCAGAGCCGAAATGGCTTGGGCGATGTCCGACAGTTCGGCAATCATCGCGTTGCGCGCCACACCGAGCCCGCCAATGACCCCAAACGCCAAGAGCGTGCCCAGAATGACCCATTCCAACGTGATTTCGCCGCGCCGGTGGCGGCGAGAAACGTGTCGCTTGCGACGCATAGTGCCAACTCCCAAAGGACTCAATTCGCGGCGTCGCCACACGACACCCTTAGACTCCAGAACGCAGTGCACCCGACGTGCCAAGGGGCGATCGAGTGCTCACTATCCTTCGAAAGAATGCACGCAAGCCGTTGGCATGCAACAAGTTGTGTCCATCGCCCGCGGTCGAGCCTCCCTAGTGCGCGCGGCCCTGATGTTTCGCGATCGCAACATCGGCCGGGCGCTCCATGTTTCGCGAACGCAACGGCGTCGGCGAATGTCCACAAACATGAACATCTGTTTATGACGGTGTTGCCGGTCATAACGACTCCGGACCGCGCCGGGCCATCCCGTTGTGCAGCAACGGGCACGACTCGGCGACTCGTAGCGGGCCCATAACTGCGGTTGGGGAAT
>CAUJKE010000210.1 GCA_963205385.1 Planctomycetota bacterium
GTCCACTGGTCGCCCCAGCCGGTGTAGAGATCGTGCAGGTAGGCCTTCCAATCGGCGGCGGTGCGGCTATCGGGATAGGGTTCGGGGAGCAGGGGTTCGCTAGCGCTCCAGACAATGCGGAATTGCCCGTCGTCTTGTATCTGGCCGATGCGCGGCGTTTTGAAACAGTGTTGTGTTTCGGGATCGATGCGGATGGCCCCTTCCGGCGCGTCCAGGCGTTGGTTAAGCATCGCGCGGCGAACCTGCTTGGGTTCGATGCTTTGCGCTTCGCGCACCGCCTGCGCCCACAAATGCACGCCAACGTAGGCGGCTTCCATCGGATCGGAGATCACACGTTGGGGATACTCTTTCAGGAAGCGCTTTACGAACTCCTTGTTAGCCGCGGTATCGAGTGACTGAAAGTACGTTTGGGCGGCATAGTCTCCCACGACGTCGGCAATATCGAGCAAGCGCAGTTCTTGCTCGCCAACGTTGAACAGTAGACTAGGAATCGCATTCGTCGTGATGTCCGCCTCGCGCAGGTCGCGGCAGAAGGCAATATTGGAGTCGCCTACCACGGTGTTCAGGATCATGTCTGGTTTGGCCGCGAGGATGTCCTGAACCACCGCGTCGAATTCGGTGCTTCCCATGGGGATGTACGATTCGCCCACGATCTCGGCATCCATGTTCGTGAGCAGATCCTTGATTACCTCGCCGGCGGAGCGCGGGAAGACGCAGTCGGAACCGACCAAATAGAAACGCTGCTTACCCAATGTCTCGTTCGCCCACTTCACGGCGGGAATGATTTGTTGATTGGGGACAGCGCCCAGATAGACAATGTTGGGAGATGTCTCCATCCCTTCGTACTTGGCCGGGTACAGGAGCAAATGGTCGTGCTCCTCGAAGATGGGGCGTATGGTTTTGCGACTGGCGGACATCCAACCGCCGAGCACAACGCTCACGTGTTCCTGCGTGATGAGCCGCTCTGCCTCGTGGGCATACACGTTCGCATCGGAACGTCCATCCGCGATGACGGCCTCGACGGAACGGCCGAGAAGTCCACCGGACGCGTTGATTTCATCGATCGCCAGTAGCGTTGCATCGACGACGCTCGTACCACTGGTGGACAACGTTCCGCTGAGCGATTGCAGCACGCCGACTTTGATTGGTTCGCCTTGTGGAACTGCCGGAACTTGCGGCGAGCGATTCCAGTTGAGCACTGCAATTGCTCCCAGGAGGATGGCCACTGCCAGGCCGATCCCTCCACCCATTGCCCAGCGCGAGTTGACATAATGGGATATGGGCTTGTGCGGCGTGATCGCCTGATGATTCGCGCCGGATTGGCTGGGGAGATCGATTTTGACTTCACCGGACAGAGTCGCGGCCACGGATTGCAGGTCGCCCAGCATTTCCGTCACCGACTGGTAACGCTCGGCCGGCGCCTTCGCCATGGCGCGGGCGACGATCGCGGCGCAGGCGAGCGGGACCGACGCATTCAGCGCGCGGGGATCGGGGATCTCTTCGCTGCAATGCGCGAACATTACCTGCATGATGCCGCCGGAATCCTCGAAAGGCTGTTTGCCGGTCAGCAGACTGAAATACGTCGCGCCGAGAGCATAGATATCGCTACGGGCATCGACGGCTTGTCCCTGGCATTGCTCGGGACTCATGTAGTGCGGCGTGCCAATCACGGTTCCCGCTTGTGTGAGCTGCGTCGTCGCGATCTCGCTGGTGGACGACAGTTTCGCCAGGCCAAAGTCGGTGACTTTGACGGTGCGATCCCCTGCCCTGACAAGATTCGCCGGCTTGATGTCGCGATGCACCAGTCCGGCGGCGTGTGCGGCGGCGATGCCACGACAGGCGTCGATCATGATGCGCGTCGCTTCGAGCGGCGTGCAAGCGCCGTTCTTGGTCAAGTCGTCCGCGACGCTTCCGCCGGTCAGCAGTTCCATCGCGAGGTAGTTGATGTCGCCTTCCTGACCAACCTCGTAGATGGTGGCGACGTTGGCGTGATTGAGTTTGCCGGCGGCTTTCGCTTCCGCGCGAAAGCGCCTGAGGTACGTGGCGTTGGAGGCCATGCGCTCCGCCAGCATTTTGATCGCCACGTCCCGCTCGATGCTCGGATCGTGGGCCTTCAAGACGAACCCCATGCCGCCGGCGCCGATGAGCTCGGTCACCTGGTACTTTCCCAGCCGCTTGCCCACCCACTGCTGGGCAGCGATCGAGGGGGACTCGACAGCTTCGCCCCCGGTTTCGGTGGCGCGTCGCGTATCGCTCGCGACTGTGCCATCTCGAGGTGCGGCAACGTCCGGCTGTTGTTCGGGTTCTTGGGGTTCGGGTGACATGTTCCCTCAATAAGCGAAGCGCCGCGCGCAAGTGCGCGCGACGCTTTGTGCTTCACGACCTTGCTTGCTCCAGTCTACTTTGGCGCCGGCGGCGGCGCTGGTGTAGCCGGAGCCGCAGGTGTAGCCGGAGCCGCAGGCGTAGCGGGAGCCGCGGCGGCCCCGCCTGCGGCTTGAGGCATTTGTGGATCATCCATCCGCACCATCAACCATTGTTGGGTGGACCCATCGGCAAAGTGAACGAGCGCGGGAGCGCTGTCTTGCGTCAGGTTGTAGATGCCGGTCTCCATGATCGGCCGGGACTTGCCGACGACGTTCCACGCCGCGCGTTGCGAACTTTTATCGACCATGCCTTCAATCGTTTGCGTGGTGTTGAGCGAAGAATCGTTGAGGGTGCCGGAGATGACGCCTTGCTTGCTGATCACCATCTGCAAGAACAGCGTTGGCTCTGGACCTGACTTTTGGCCGTCTGGGGTCAATGCGAACACGCCCAGCGGCATCCATTCACTCTGATCCACTGGCGTTTCGGGCGCGCTGGCGGCGATGGCTTCGGCCTGCGCGGCGTATTCTGCTTCTGTCGCCACGGCCTCGTCGCCGTAGTAAACTGAGCCATCATCGTAATACACATTCTCGCCGTAGTTGTAGTAGGTCGGATCGGTCCAGCCGTAATCGACCCAACCGCTGACGCCGCCCCA
>CAUJKE010000211.1 GCA_963205385.1 Planctomycetota bacterium
GAGAACTACTTTCTGGCCGCGTACAGTTTTGATCCGCTGATCGGCGAACCGCATGCCAACGCGGCGAATATGTTTGGGCTGTACCTGCTGGATCGTTTCGGGAATAAGGAACTACTCTATCGTGACGTCAACATCGGCAGTCTCTGGCCGACGCCGCTGCGGGCGCGGCAGCGTCCGCCAACCTTGGCGTCCACGCTGGAAGAGACCCACGAAGGCGAAGGCACGTTTTTCGTGCAGAACATTGCCGAGAGTTGGCCCCAGTTGCCCAAGGAGACGACGATCGAGCGACTCCGCATCCTGCAGGTGTTGCTCAAGACAACACCCCACGCGAATACTCCGAAAGTCGGTCTGGCCAACGCCTCGCCGGGCAAGCAGGTGCTTGGAACCGTTCCCGTCGAATCGGACGGCTCCGCGTATTTTCGCGCTCCGGCTGGCGTACCGTTGTTGTTCCAGGCTCTGGATCAGCGCGGGATGGCGGTGCAGACGATGCGCAGCGTCACCTATCTGCAGCCAGGCGAGCAGGCGACGTGCATCGGTTGCCATCAATATCCCGGCCGGGTTCCCAGTCCTCGGCAGTCGTCATTGGCGCAACTGCGAAATCCATCGACCATCGCGGCCGGGCCTGATGGCTCCAAGCCGCTGAGCTATCCGCTGCTGGTTCAGCCGGTGCTCGAGAAACATTGTGTCAAGTGTCACAGCGGCGCCGATGCCGGCGGCGGCATCGTCTTGACGGGGACTCCCGAAGGGAGTTTTTCCGCGTCCTACAATGCGCTGGCGCCGCGGGTGTCCTTCTCCGAGTGGAAAGGGTCGCCGGGCGCGAATTCCGAGCCGCAGACAAAGCCGGATGTATTCGGCGCGCGGGCAAGTCCGCTGATGGCCTTGCTAATGCAGGGGCACAAGGGGGTTGAGCTTAGCGACGATGATCTCGAACGCCTCGCGACGTGGATGGATGCGAACGCGCTCTTTTATGGCACGTTCGATCCCCACGACCAACAGCGGCAGCAACAGGGCGAACGGATCGCGCCGCCGGAGCGGAATTAGCGAGTTGGCGAGAGGAGAATTCAGCGGTGTGGAGAGCCAGATTGGAGATGCTCACGAATAACCCGGGTTAGCCCCGGGACTGCGCTGGGTTCGTGGGGTAAACCCGCACAGCGAGAAGGGCCATGAATGGCCCTCCGGCGCGTGGCTGTGGGGACAGCGTAACCAGTGCTCAAGCACGGCGAATATTAACCCCGCTGCGCAATCCCCGCGACGTCCGTCCTGCGACCCCATCGGGCTCGCCCCGATGGTGAGTAAGGCGGCGAGCGAAAGGCCTCGCCGCCCCTACTCCCCCACCACCCCTTCGGGCTCGCCCCGATGGTGAGCGAGTCCCCCAGCTACTCCCGTACAACCGCCCCCCACCAATAACGGCGATTATTAACTCCTTCGCGCTGCGCGGCTTTAGCCGTGGAACTGCGCCTGCGTTTGTGCGCTAACCGAGATTATTCATGTTGTAATGCACAAACAGCTTATTGCGGCCCTCCGTGCTCAGTTCAAAAGACATGTTTTCTTGGGTAAGATAGCCCTAAGTCGCGCGACGCCAATCGGTGGTGTCGGGTAACGCGAGTCCCGTCGCCGGGGAGAGACTGATTCACCATCCGGGTGAGCCGGATAGGGTCGGGGGCGTGCGTGCGAGGCACCCCCCCAATGGTGAGCGGCATTAATGATCGCTCGGAGCGGGACGGGAGGGATTTTTATAAGGCTTTTGTAGCAAGCGGTTTACGACGATTCGCAAATGCGCAGAGCGTTAATAATTGTCCTCAAAGGGGTGGGGTTTTGGTTCCGGTCAACGCAATTTCACGTCGTCGTGCGTGATAATTTGTTCGTCGGCATCTGTGATATTTCAACATTAAATGGTAAAGATATATTGACGACTATAGAAAGACACAGTATACTTTCATGCAGTTGTTGCCCGAGAACTAATTGGCAATTGCGGCGCAGCGGCGCGCTGGCGGTCATCACGCGAACGTTTCGTTCCGCGCTCGCCACCGTGCGCAACTTGTTTTCTTGACCATCTTCGTCCTGATCCTTAATACAACCAGCAGGCGTTTCCCATGCATGAATTCATTGCCAGTTTGATCAGTGACGGTCCGGTGATTACGGATGGAGCCTGGGGGACGCAGATGCAAGCCCGCGGGTTGCCGAGCGGCGAGTGTCCCGATGCGTGGAACCTGTCGCATCCGGACGTTGTCGAGGAGATTCCGCGCGCGTACGTCGCAGCGGGGAGCCGGATCATTTTGACGAACACCTTTCGCGCCAACCGCCTGGCCCTGGAGGCGGCTGGAATCGCGGATCGCGTGGCCGAGCTGAATCGCGCGGGGGCGGCCATTTCCCGGCGCGCCGCCGGAGACGTTGCGGCCGTCTTTGGCTCCATTGGCCCGAGCGGAAAAATGCTCTGCATGGGTGAGATTTCGCCGGACGAATTGCGGGACGCGTTCGCCGAACAGGCGCTCGCGCTGGCCGCGGGCGGGGCGCACGCGATTGTCATTGAAACGATGGGTGATTTAGAGGAAGCGATGCTGGCGGTGGAAGGGGCCAGGCAGGCCGGCCTGCCGATTGTGGCCTGCATGTGCTTTGATTCTGGCGCGGAGCTGGATCGGACGATGATGGGCGTCACCCCAGAACAAGCGGCGAAGGGACTTTCGGAAGCGGGCGCGGACGTCGTAGGCGCCAACTGCGGCCAAGGGATCGAGGGGTACATCGCAATCGGCCGGCGCCTGCGCGCCGCTTGCAGCCTGCCGGTCTGGATCAAAGCCAACGCCGGCATGCCGCGCGTGGTGGATGGCGAGGTGGTCTACGAGACCACGCCGGATCAGTTCGCAGCACGGGCTGCGGAACTCGCTGCGGCCGGCGTCAGTTTTATCGGCGGTTGCTGCGGGACATCCCCGGAGTTCATCGCCGCTTTATCACGAAAGTTAGCGTCATGAATTCTCGCGAGCGCGTGCTGGCGGCCATCAACCATCGTGAGCCGGACCGTGTTCCCATCGATCTAGGCGGGACGCGGCAATCAGGAATCGCGGCCTCCACTTACCATCAGCTCAAGTTGCGGCTGGGAATCTCCAGCCCAACGCGCGTGTATGACGTCTACCAGATGCTGGCGGAAGTCGAACGCCCGGTGATGGAGCGTTTTGGCGCTGACGTGATTGGATTGAACCGGCCGGCCGTGGCGTTCGGCATTACCAACACCGACTGGAAGCCGTGGCGGTTGTTCGACGGCACGCCGGTCGAGGTGCCGGGCGGATTCAATCCCGTCACCGAAGCCAACGGCGACCTCGCGCTTGTGCAGGATGGCCGAGTCATCGCGCGGATGCCGAAAGACGGTTACTACTTTGATCGCTTGGAAGTCTATCCCGGCGGCAGCCATACGCCGGTCGAGGAGGTGAATCCTCCGGTCCTGAGCGATGAGTTGTGCGATCATTACGGCGCCGCGGCCGAAGCGTTGTACAACAACACAGACTACGCGATCATTGCTCCGCTGGGACCGCCTTATGAGTTGTTCTACGGGCTGGGGACCGGTGGGTTTGAAACGTGGATGATGGCCCTCGCTTCCGAGCCGGACTACGTCAACGCGTTGTGCGCGAAATTGGTGGACGTGTGGCTCGAGAACTTGCGGCGGTTTTCTCAGGCGGTGGGCGATCACGTGCAGATTCTGCAGTTCAACGACGACTTCGGCACTCAGGATGCGCCGTTTCTGTCTCCCCGCATGTTTCGCGAGCTGATCATGCCGCACTACAAGCGCGGCCTGGACTGGGTGCATGCCAACACGCAAATGAAAGTGTTTCTGCATTCGGACGGCGCGATCTCGCCTTTGCTGCCGTCGCTCATCGAGATGGGGGTCGATATTCTGGACCCGGTCCAGACGAGCGCCCGCGGGATGGATGCGCGGAAGCTGAAAGACGAGTTTGGCGAGCAGTTGGTGTTTTGGGGCGGTTCGCTCGACTGCCAGAAGACGCTCCCGTTTGGCTCGCCGGACGAAGTCGCGCAGGAGGTGCGGGAGCATGTCCGCGTGTTCGCACCGGGGGGCGGCTACGTGTTTGCGTCCGTCCACAACATTCAGGCCAACGTCCCGCCGGAGAACGTGATCGCCATGTTTGACGCCGTGTGATGACAGCGTTGCCGCCGCGGTTGCATGAAGTCGAAGCCGCCGTGACGCGCGCTAGGGTTGCGAACGTGCGTAGTCTGTCAGTGCGCGGACATTTTCCAGCGGTGTGTCCCGCGGAATCTCACAACCAGCGCCGACGATGAACCGGGCGCCTGCCTGTCGATGGCATGCGGCAATGTCGGCGGCGACCGATTCAGGCGTCCCATTGCGAAGTGAGCGGACCGGATCGATGTTTCCCAATAGCGCCTGGTTCGGCCCCATTGCCGCGCGGGCTTCGTCGACGGGGGTGAAGTAGTCGAGATCGACGATCTCGCAACCGAGCCGACCCATGCCATCGACGATGGTTTTCGTATTGCCACAGATGTGCAACCGTACCTTTGCTCCCATTGCCTGTAGCCCGGCGACGATCCGCTGCTCATATTCCCAGACGAGGTCTTTGTAAAACTTCGGGCCAATCAACGACGCGGCGGCGTCGCCGATTCCAATGATGTCGGCGCCGGCGTCAATCTGAGCCCGCCCATATTGCAACTCCATGTCGACAACGAATTCAAACAAATCGCGGACGAACGCGGGGTCGTCGTACAGGTCGAGCATCAGCGTGTTGATGCCGCGCAGATCGGCCGCCTGGGCGCAGGGCCCCTCGACCCAGCCCATGATGGCTTTCTCGTTACCGACGCGCTGTTTCATCACTTCGAGCGCTTTGACCGCGGCGTGCATGCGCCCGCCGCCGTGCGGATCGGGGACGACCAGACGTGACAAGCGTGACTTATCGGCCAGCAGCGCATCGCTTTCGATGATGGCGGCAGGCTGGTCTTCGTAGAACTCAATGTGTGCGCCGCAATCGGCGGCTTCTCGGGCGGGATCGGACATGATTGAGACGATATCGAAATCCCAGACTTCCGCCGTGCGAATCTGCGCTTCGGCAAGCACGCGATGGTCCTTGACGTACTCCCCATACTTCACGCCGATCTGGTCCGCACAAAACATCATCACGACCGGCATCAGCGGCAGGCGATCAACAACTTGTCCGTCCAGAAACGCCAGCACCCGTTCGCGGCCATTCATCGGTCATTCCTCGCTTAGCGCGCTTAGCGACGCATGTTGCAGTTGCGGTGTTCGCAGCGATCACACGGCGAGATATCGGCTTCGACAACCTCGGCCGGCGCCAAACCAATTAACCCGGAGACTGATTTGATCGGTTGCATCAGGCACGAGGGGGTGAGCGTCACGCCTGCCGTCCTTCCCTCAAAGACCTGGAACAGTTTCTGCTGTTCGGTTATCGCCATCCCGCAATAGCCTGGGCTGTAGGGGAGGGTCGGAGCGTAGTCGATGGTGCGAAGTTGATCGTGAACGCGTTGGATCACCGCGGCCTCGGCGGCCTCGGCGCGTTCCGCTCCCACCGCGTTGACGATCATCGCCGCGAGCTCCTCACCGCTGGCCATTAGTTCGCTGGCCAGGGTTTCGACGTTAGGCCCCGCGGTCGCGACAAACACAATCAACAACTCGGACACGCTGAGAAACTGGCCTATCGCCCCTTTGAACTCCACTTCACCCCCTGCAAACTGCGCCCGAATTCGATTGTTGCCTTTTTCCAGAACCGGCAGAATGACAAACGCCGCTTGCGGGCGCGACCGCTGCTGTGCTTCCGCGATCCAGAGGCGCAGCATTTCCTGGATGCGGGCATTGGGCGTCCTGCCGATGGGGTAGCCGAGGTAACGCAAAACCTCACCTTCGTCGACCGGTTCCGCCACGGCGTCGATCAGTTGCGGCTGAAGCTGGATGAATTGTGCGGATGTTGCAGTCTTCAAGGCAGGCTCCGGCAAAAAAGGAGGGGAGAGTCGCCCACGCAATTTCAAGAAAACAGGACAACGACATCCATTTTGGCTATCATAGCGGAAATGTGAAGTCTATCTGCCACGAATTTCGGAAAAGCTCGACCGATGCCTGAAGCCCCCCACAACCTCCACGACCTGTATGAAGCGATTCTGACCGGCGATGCGACCCGGAGCGTGGAGATCACGCAGGCCGCGCTGGACGCAGGCGTTGATCCCCAGTGCCTGGTGAACGAGCACATGATCCCAGCCATGGACGAAGCCGGGCGACGGTTTGAGATCCATGATTTCTTCGTGCCGGAACTTCTGATCGCCGCCCGAGCGATGAAAGGGGCCCTGGTATTGATTCGGCCGCTGCTGGCCGCCCAAGGCGTGCAGCCTATCGGCCGCGTGGTGATCGGCACCGTCAAAGGCGATCTGCACGACATCGGCAAGGGCCTGGTCGCTTCCATGCTGGCCGGAGGGGGCTTTGAAGTCGTTGACCTCGGGGTGGATGTTCCCGCGTCGAAGTTCATCGAGGAAGCGATCAAACACAGCGCCGACATCGTGGCCGTTTCCGCTCTGCTGACCACAACGATGGTCGGGATGAAGGACGTTGTTCAAGCTCTGCGCGATTCGGAATTGCGCGACCGTTGCCGCATCATCGTTGGCGGCGCTCCCATCACGCAGCAGTTCGCCGACGCGATCGGCGCGGATGGCTTCAGTAGCAACGCCAATTCAGCGGTCACGCTCGCGCGCACGATCGTTGCCTCGGCGTGACGTTGCGAGTCTCACTGTGGCTTTCACGCCACTCGTCACGCACCTAAGAATCCGTTAAGCTATCGGCAGTTGATTCACAGCGAGAAGGTCCAGTGGACTGGCCGATTTTCACCCCAAGCTCGTCAGGAGATTTCCATGGCAACTTTTATCACCACCATCAAATTCACCGACCAAGGCAATGCGGCCATTGATCAGACCACCAAGCGGGCCGCCGCGGTCAAAGCGACAGCGAAGAAGATGGGGGTTAAGGTCACGAACGTCTATTGGACGCTCGGCAATCACGACGGCGTCTTGATTTTCGAGGCGCCTGACGATGAGACGGCCACCGCATTGCTACTGAATGTGGAAGCGCAGGGGAACGTCCATACCTCCACCTGTCGCGCGTTCACCGCTGCGGAGATGGATAAGATTTTGGAAAAGTCGAGCGCTTAGTTATCGCACGCCAAACAACCGGCAAGCATTGCCGGTGGTGAGGGCGGCGAGTTCTTGCAGGCTGACATTGCGCTCGTCCGCCAAACACGCGGCGGTATGCACGACGAGCGCAGGTTCGTTGGGCCGCTGGCCGCGATGCGGGTGCGGCGAAAGATAAGGGGAGTCGGTCTCGACGAGCAAACGCTCCGCGGGAACTTCGCGCGCGACCGCGCGGAGCTCGGCGGACTTCTTGTAGGTGACCATCCCCGCGAAGCTGATGTGGAGCCCTAGCTCCACACCTTCGCGGGCGACAGCCAGGTCGCCTGTGAAGGAGTGCAGGATGCCGCGCAGCGGGCCACGCGTGCGGGCATCACGCAACATGCTCATGACCTCTGGGGCGCAGTCGCGCATGTGGACGATGAACGGTTTTTGGATCCGTTGCGACAGGCGCAAGTGGCGGTCGAAGTAGTCTTGTTGCAAGTCGAACGGGGCGAAGTCCCAGTGCTTATCGAGCCCGGTCTCGCCGAGTGCGACGATCTCGGGCGAATCCGCGAGGGCCACCAGGCGATCCCAATCGTCCGGTTGGGCTTCGTGCGTGTGATTGGGGTGAATGCCAGCGGAAGCGAACACACCGACGTGCGTTTGCGCAAGCTGGCGGCAACGGATACTGGAAGCGAGCGTGGTGCCGACGGCGACGATGCGCGTCACACCGGCGCTGGCGGCGCGCTCAATCACGGCGGCCGGGTCGGGGAACTGGTCGTCGTCCAGATGGGCGTGGGTATCGAACAAGGCCAGCATGGGCGCCGCCGTTAATGCGCCGCGATTGTCGGGGCGCCGGAACTGGGAGCGGCGCCATTACTTCCCGGCGAGCGCTGCAACTCCTCGAACATTTCCAGATGCCCCTTGGCCAGGCCCACGGTCTCTTCCACCAAAGCCTTCGCCATGGGAGCGAGTTGCAACTGCTCCGCACAGTGTTGCAGGTAAACGATCATGCGCTGCTGGCGATCGATCAGCAACGGCAACAACCACTCGAACGAGACATCGTGGTAGCCGGTAAAGGGCATCGGATATTCGCCCAGTTGAAAATCCTTCCCGCTATCGGAAATAAAGGCGCCAATCCGGTCAACCACTTGCTCCTGGTCACGCGCAACCGCCTCGAGGACTTCGGCTGCATGCTCGGTGCCATATTTGAAATAAGGCGCTGCGTCGAGCAGGTAGCGGGGGAGCGACCGGTTATGAACCACCAGTACGCGATTCAGAATGTCGATGGTGGAGGGTGACGTCATAGATTCTGCTATCGGTGGCCTACCCAGCGCAGGCCGCGGGGGCGAGTGTTAAGTGAGCAAGTATCGGGCGGCCGCCTGGCACAGTTCGTTCAGGCCATTCCAGCCAAGCATCAGCCCGAGCGTGGGGAGCGTGATGGCGAGCAGAAACATGCCAGGGAGGGACACCAGAGGAAAAGCGAACGGCAGGCGATCCGCCGGTTCGGGATCCATCGACATCACCTTGACCACGTTCAGGTAGTAGAACAAGCCGAGCACCGTGTTCAATCCGCCAATGACAAGCAGCACCAGCAAATAGCTTTGGCCGGTGGCGAAGTAGCCATCCACGAGCGAGGCGAAAATCGCGAACTTGCCGATAAACCCTGAGAGGGGCGGCAGCCCAATCAGGCCGAACAAGATGATGCCGAAGCAAATCACGACGCCGGGGCAACGCTTGATGAGTCCGGCGTAATCGGCGAGTTGCTCGCTCCGCATGGCGTTGCGCAGGAAGGCCACGACGGCGAACGCTCCCAGGTTCATGAACAAATACACGGCCATATACAGTCCCAGTCCGGCCACCGCTTCGCGAGCGCCGGCGGGTTTGATTTCCGCCATGGCCATCAGCGCGGGGATCGGCATCATCATGTAACCAGCGTGGGCGATGGTGGAATAAGCGAGCAAACGCTTGACATTGGTCTGACCGTAAGCCGTGAGATTGCCGAACGTGCATGTAACCGCGGCCATGAGCGCCACGAGCTTGGCGATGAAGTCGCGCGTGCCGCTGAGGGGATGTTGCTCGCTGGCCGAGTCGCTGGGAGAAGCCGTAACGCCCGGCGCGGCGGCTGCGTCGGATTCGTCCGCGGGATCCACGAGCGCTACTGGATGCGTCGTCAACAGTTCGCCAGGATCCGCGGCGACGGCGGCCGTTGGTTCGGCGGCGGCATTCGCAAACGATGGCGAGCCAAAGCCGACGCCGATGCACACGCGCACCAGCAACGCCAGCGCCGCAGCCTTGGAGGCCACGCTGAGAAACGCGCCCACTTCAGCGCTGGCCCCCTCGAACACGTCCGGAGCCCAGAAGTGAAACGGAACGGCGGATAATTTGAAGGCGAGTCCGACGCCAATTAACAGCCCCGCCACGGCGAGCACCATGACTTCGCTCGTGCCATACGCAGGGAGTCGCTCGGTGAGTTGCAAGGCGATGGTGGGAAGGTGAGCGCTGTTGGTCAAGCCGGCCAACAGGCTCAGGCCATAGAGCATCACGCCGGCCGCGCCGGCCCCATAGACCGCATACTTCAGCGCCGCTTCGCTCCCCTTTCGCCGCCTCTTGAGCAGCCCGGCTAAAGCATACGACGGAACCGAAGCCATCTCGACCGCGAGAAACACCACGAGCAGATGGTTCGCCGACGCCATCAAACACATCCCCACCGTGCTTCCCAGGAACAGCGCGTAGATATCGGCGCTATCCTCGCGATCGGGAATGCCTGAGAGCTTGGTGAAGATAATAAACAGCACCATGAACATTAACAGAATCGCCCGCATGAAGACGGTGAAACCATCGTACACGAGCATGCCGGTAAAGATTTCCAGCCGCTGGTCGCCAATGTGTTGCCACGGCGCGCCGAGGACCAGCGCGGCCAATGCGCCCAGCAGCGCGACAAAGAAAGGATCGATCTTCCGGGTAGCATCGAACACGCGCAGCACGAGCATCAACAAAATCGTGCAGAGCAGCACGACTTCGGGCAGGATATGCCAGAAGCTGAGCCATGTATCGGCTTCGAGATGTTGGACGATTTCGGTCAGGTTCACGGATGGGCTCTCTGAATGACTGGCAGCGGCTCGGACTTGCGCAAGGCGGAGTTAATCCACGATCAAGCTCACACGATCATCAACGGGCAAACCCGCGGTAGCCGGCTCGTCGGCATCCCGTTGCACGGCGAGCGGTTGAACGTCCCAGACATTCTTCGTCCAGGCGGTCAGGCCGTTGACCTGTGCGTCGACGCTGGCGTCCATGAATTTCAACACGGTTTGCCACGGCCAAACCCCCAACACCACGCAGAGGATCACAATCACGCCGCCAATGGCTGCTGCGCGGAGGTTGACGTCCTTGAGGGCTTCGGGATGTGGCCCTTTATATTCAGCGCCCAGGTACACGCGTTGAATCGCCCACAGGATGTAGCCGGCGGTGAGAATGACGACAAACGCCGACACGATCGCCAGCAGATGGCTGAACTTCCACACGCTGAGAACCACCAGCACTTCGCCGATGAAGCCGCACAAGCCAGGCAGACCCAAACCAGCGAAGAAGATGGTCATCGCCATGGCGGTGTACATTGGCATTTTGTCGAAGAGGCCGCCGAATTCGTTCAAGTTGCGGTGATGAACGCGCTCGTAAATGATGCCGACCATAAAGAACATGCCAGGCGAACTGATGCCGTGGCCGATCATTTGGAACATCGCGCCCTTGACGCCCATGTTCCAGTAGTACGGGTCGAACCCGTTCGCGAGCGTCGCCGACCAGACGCCCAGGCCCAGCACGACGTAACCCATGTGGCTCACCGAACTGTAAGCGACCAGGCGTTTGAAATCCTTTTGCGCCAGCGCCGCGAAAGCCCCATAGACCATGCTGATGACGCCTAGCCCACAGACGAAATACATCATTTCGTAGCCGCCAGCGGGGCAGATCGGATAGCAAATGCGAATGATGCCGTAGCCGCCGAGTTTGAGTAGCACCCCGGCCAGAATCATGGAGATCGGCGTCGGCGCCTCGACGTGCGCGTCAGGCAACCAGGTGTGAACCGGCACGCTGGGGACTTTGATGATGAACCCAATGAACAGGAGCAAAAACGCCCACCATTGCAACGATTGGTCCAGCCAGGTCCCTTCCAGCCAGGAGTCTTTCAGATAGTGGACATTGAATTGATCGGTATGTTGACCAATGGCCGCGAGCGCCAGCAAATTGAACGTATGCGTTGTGCCGGGGGAAAATGCCCCGAGCGTGAGGCTGTCTTCATCGGCCACTGGGTCGGTTCCTTCCGAACCGGGCGGCAACTTCGCACGCACGACCGCCGCGACCGCGGCATTGTCGTTGATCGCCTTGACGACTTCCGCCGCGGTGGATTTTCCGGGGGCGACATGCACCGTGACGGCGTGGGCCGCTTCGTCGTAGGTGGTTGCGACGCCATCGGCTTCCCCATCGCTCTTGAACTGAATCGCGAGCGCTTTGTCCTGGGTGGCGGCGTCCTGACGGAGAAACGCGATCGCGGCCTGGTCACGGACCTGGCTCTCTTCAATGACGTTCTTGTTGGGATCGGTCACGGCGAGGCCGATTTGCTGGTTCACGCCTGGACTGATATTCAGCGACTCCCAATTCATCTGGTTGAACTTATGCTCGGGATCGAAGGCCACGTTGGCCAGGCCGCGAATATCACCGGCGAAGTAAAGCATCAGCACGGCAATGAGCATCAGCACGCCGCCTGCGAGCGTGTAGAGGAAGAACTTGATCGCCGCGTATTCGCGCCGCGGTCCGCCCCAGACGCCGATGAGAAAGTACATCGGCAGCAGCATCACTTCCCAGAACACATAGAACAGGAAGAAGTCGAGCGCGAGAAACACCCCCATGATGCCTGTTTCGAGAATCAAGAACAGCACGCAATAAGCTTTGACATGTTTGTCGATCGACCAACTGGCCCCCATCGAGAGCATCATGACCAGCGCGGTGAGTATCACCAGCGGCAAGCTGATGCCGTCGACCCCTAGCGCGTAGTAGATGTCGAACGAGGGAATCCAATCCACATTGAACGTGTGTTGCATCGACGCTTGCGCGACGTCGAACTGCGTGGCGTCGTTGGCGAAGAAGCCGGCGATCGCCAAAATGAGAACCAGAGCGGTGATGCCGAACGTGGTCAACTTCAGCGCGTCCGGCTTATCACTAGGAATGAAAGCGACGAGAATCGCTCCGAACACCGGAAGAAAGACGATCGCACTGAGCAGAAACAAGGGAGACATTTCAACAATTTCCAGCGTGGCGGGACGTTGTATTCGAAACTTGAATTACGAGCAGCCGAGGTGAGGGAACGGTTTGCTAACGCGCGAGGGTCGAATCCCAGAAGAAGCTAATCAACAGGAACACCGCGATCACACCGACGACGATAAACATGACATATTGACGAAGCTGACCGGTTTGCGCCCGACGCAGGCCTAGCCCCAAGGCGTAGAACCACCCGGCCATGATATCCACGCCGCCATCGATGATGCTCCGGTCGGCGATGAAGTCCCACTGGCGGGCGAACCATTTGCACGCCCACGCGGAGCCGTCAATCAGCCGGTCCAGCACATTCTTGTCAAACGCGGAGACGCAACGGGCCAGCACCAGCGACGGCCGCACGAAGAGGAAATCATACAGCTCGTCGAAGTACCATTTGTTCACGAGGAACACATAGATTCCCTTGAACTGCTTGCGAACTTCGTCCGCGCTGATGTAACCCCAGGCGTAAATCGCCGCCGCCAGCAAAATGCCGCCGAGCGCCGTGCAAAACGCGATGCCAGTGACGATGAAAGCGTGCTCATGGCTCTTGTACTCCGCCGGCCAGGTCATATCGACCAAGGGCCCGTAGGCATCGGCGAGCGCCGTGCCAGCGGGGCGGGCTTGTTCGAGCATGTCGCGGAGGTTGATCGTCGCATAGCCAGCCAATTCAGGCGGCGTCGTTCCCCACAGCACCACGATGCACAGTCCCAAAGCGACAAGCAGTTGCCAGGCCGCTGGCCGCGTTGATGGCAAAGCGGGCACATGAGCAGCGAAATGACCATGAGTGTCCGCGGGAGCAATATGGGCGTCGTGAGCATGGCCATGCTCGTCGTGCCCGTGGCCGCTGTGTGCATGGTCGTCGTGAGCATGAGCGTCGTGCCCGTGGCTGGCGGCGCTCGACTTGTACAAGCCGTAGGCCAGATAGACGATAATGCCCGCCGCGAGGATCGCCGTGGGATAAAAAATCCATCGCGCCAGGGGCGAGGGGTTCGCTTCCGGCATGCTCCAGGCGACGCCGACGGCGAAGACCGAGAGGATAATCAGCGGCAGGTACATCACCCGCGGCGACTCGTGGGCGTGTTCGTAACGTTCGCGCTCCCGCGGTTGGCCGATGAAGGTGAGGAACCACATGCGAAACATGTAGAACGCCGTGATCGAGGCGCCGCCTGCCGCGGCGATGAAAAATAGCGAGATGTAAGGCGAGTGGTGCGCCTTCATAATCGAATAGGCTTGCTCCAGGATGGCGTCCTTGGAGTAATACCCGGAGAGGCCGACGGTCCACGGCACGCCGGCCCCGGAAATCGCCAGGCAGCCGATCAGCATCGTGATGGCCGTGATTGGCATTTTTTTGAAGAGGCCGCCCATCTTGGGCATCTCATTGGTGTGCACGGCATGAATGACCGAGCCGGAGCACATAAAGAGCAAGCTCTTGAAAAACGCGTGCGTGATCAGATGCATTAGCCCAGCAACCCACCCGCCAATTCCTAGGGCAAGCATCATGTAGCCGAGTTGGCTGATGGTGGAGTACGCGAGGACGCGCTTGATATCCGTCGCGACGATCGCGATCGTCGCAGCCATGAAGAGCGTGATCGTGCCGACGATCGCAATCACGAGCAAAACTTCCGGCACAAAGACCGGATAGAACCGCCCCACGAGGTACACACCAGCGGCGACCATGGTCGCGGAGTGCACGAGCGCGGAGACCGGCGTGGGGCCTTCCATCGCGTCCGGCAACCACGTTTGCAAGGGGAACTGCGCGCTCTTGCCGATACAACCGCAGAAAATCCCGACGCCTGCGATGATCATGAGCGTGTAGCCGTGTTGATGCCCCGGCTGGCCATCTTGATCGCCGCGCCACTGAGGTATTTTAGCCGCGATGGCGGCGTCTATCTCGGCTTGGGGTGCGGCCGGATCAAGCCCATGAATCAGTTCCGCGACTTCCGCGTGGGCTGAGTCCTGGACCATTCCCGCAGGCACGATCAGTGCGTGGCAGTACTCCGCGGGACGGACCTGCGAAAAAATGCCCGGCTTGGTGACGACTTCGCCGGCTTCGTTCGTCACGACCGCGCCTGCGTCGTTCAGGACCGGAACATCCCCAAAGGCGAATGTCCCCAGCGACGACCAGAGCGCCATCAAGCAAATGATCATGCCGAAGTCGCCGACACGATTGACGATGAACGCCTTATTCGCCGCGGTCGAAGCACTGTTCCGCTCGACATAGAAGCCGATCAGGAAATACGAGCAGATGCCGACCAGTTCCCAAAAGCAGAACACCATGAAGATGTTGCCAGCGAGGACCAGCCCCAGCATGCTGAAGCAGAACAGCGACAGGTATTGAAAAAATCGCCAGAAGCGCCCCGGACGGTGGAGGACTTCGCCACTGGTGAGCGTGACTTCGTGATCGACGATGTCGTGCAACTCGTCGTGCATGTAGCCCATCGCATAGAAATGAATGCACGAGGCGATCAGCGTGACCATGCAGAACATGACGATGGTCAGCGCGTCGATATAGTAGCTAATCGTCAGTTCGAGCGGGCCGAATTTCGCCAACGTCCAATACGTGCCGGTGTAGGCGATGGGAACGTGCTCTTCGCAGGGCTCGCCGGCCGTATGTTCGCCGGCCGTATGTTCGCCGGAGGTGTGTTCGTTGGCCGCGTGTTCATCGGCATTGGACGGAGGTGCTTCGCTAGGCTGTGCGGATGCTTCCGCAGGGGCATCATCCGCCGCAAACGAGACCGGTGTAATCGTCAATTGGGAACCGGCCTGTTCGTGCGCCTGGCTATGCTCTTGCCCGTGCCCGTGATGGGCTCCTTCCGGCTTGTGAGCGGTGAGCCAGATGAACAGCGACAAGAAGGAGAGGGCGCAGGAGACGAGAATCGCCGCGATTGAAACGTACGCGCCGTGGCCCAAGCCTTTGCCCAGCCGGGGACCAGCGAGCAGTACCAATGCGAAAGCGAATAGCGGCAAAAGAACCGCTATGCCCAGCAAGACGTAAAGTGTGCCGGCGGGATCCATTTAGCCCTTCAACTCGTCGGCTTTGTCGACGTCGATGGTGGAGTAGTTGTTGTAAAAGTTAAGCGCGATGGCCAGCGCCACGGCGGCTTCCGCCGCCGCCAGCACGATGACGAAGAGCGCAAACATTTGCCCGTCGACGCCGAGATTCTCGGCGCGGAGGTAGTCGCTGCCAAAGGCGATGAAGTTGACGTTCGCGCCGTTGAGCACCAGTTCGATCCCCATCAACACGCCCAGGGCGTTCCGCTTGGTCGCCATGCAGAGCGCGCCCAGCACAAACAGCACCGCCCCGACAACTAAATAGTGCGAAACGGTGACAGGCGAGGTAAAGAGATTCATGGAACGTCGATGGTTGGGGGTAGGCGGTAAGGCCGCAACGAATGCGACGGTGAACAGACTAATCCATTTGCGACCAGGCATTGGGTTTGCCTAGGCAAACTAAGGCGGTGATCGCCCCCGCGTAGAGCAACTCCAACACGGCCAGGCCGATGGCCCAGGCCGGTTGCAGGCCGTTCTGCATCAAGAGGCCAGCTTGCACGAAGGGGACAATATACAAAGCCACGACCCCCCAGCGTTGCCAACCCCACACGACGGCGAGCAGCAGGACATTGAGCAAGAACAACAGGCTGGTGACCGGCGTCAACCACTGCGGAGGATTCACCAAGGCCAGCGGGAACTCATGCTGAAAGTGCTCCATGCCAGCGACCGTCGCGACCGCGAGGAGCGTGTAAAAAATCATGCCGGACACGAGTTTGGCCGATAGCATCCAGCTTCGCTTCCGCTCGCGAACTTCAAACGACGCGACGGGGCGGGCGCGTCCGCCGACAAACCGCTTGGAACGCGACAGATAGGCGGCCCCGACGAGGACGATCAACAAATGCAGGCCGACCGCCTCGAACGCGAGGAGGTAGCCGGTCATCCCGCGACGAATGACGGGTGAATGAGGTTCATCCACATCGACGCGCGCGCCGGTGAGCGCGAAACCCATTTGCGTGGTCGTCCGCTGCTGCGGGCGAAATTGCGGGACTTTCACGGCGGCCCACGCGGCGGCCTTTTGTTCATCCGAAGCGGTTGGGTCGCGATCCGTCTGTTCCGCCTGGCGAACTTGCGCCAGGTGCCGAGCCGACTCAGGATGCGGTTGTCGCCAGCCTGGGATGCTCAGCGCCGTGTTCGCCAACAGAATAAAGAACGACGCGCCTACAATCACCGCCAAAATCCACTCGCCGCCGCGGGTCTTCATCGAGACGAACGCTTCTTGCGCGGTCAGCATCACGCCAAAGATCAACAGCACCAAGGTGCCGCCGACATAAATCATAATTTGCATCGCGCCAACGAACTCGCTCCCCGCCAAGAGGAACAGGGCCGCCGTGGCCGCGAGCGAAATGACCAGGTAGAAGGCCATTCGCACGATGTTGCTTGTAAACAACACGCCGGCGCCGAAGGCGCAAGCGATCGTCGCGAACAGGAAGAAGAAGACCGTGTGCCAATTAATGGCGCCCAGCAGCAGCGCGTCAGTCATGGTGCTCACAGGTCACCTCCCTGGTCTTGATCCAGCAAGGCGACATTCGAAGTTGCATGGCGCGAGCGCGGTGCGGTCGTCGCGGTGACAGGCACAACCGGAGAAACTCGCGGCGAAACCCAACCTTCGCGAATCTCGGCCGTTGGCGTCATCGGCGCCAAATCGCGCCCCACCGGCAAGTTCAGCAACTGCCAGCCCAACACCCCGACAAACGAAAAACAGGCGATCGGGACACAGTATTTCCAGCAGGTAGTAATCACCTGATCGATGCGCAAGCGAGGCAAGGTCCAGCGAATCCACATCATGACGGTCACGCCGAGGATCGACTTGAAGATAAAATTCGCGGTCCCTGCGAGGTTCGCCAGCACACCGAGCCAGTACGTCCAACCGGTTGCCGTCGCGTCAAAATGAATGCCGGCCATCGTGAAAATCGGAATCGGTCCGTTCCAGCCGCCGAAGAACAAAATCACGGCCAGGCAGCTCACCAAGAGCATCGAGCCATATTCGGCCATGAAGAAGAAGCTCCACCGCAGCCCGGAGTATTCGGTCAAAAAACCGGCCACGAGCTCGCTCTCCGCTTCTGCCAGGTCGAAGGGAGCGCGATTCACGCCGGCCAGCGCACAGACGAAAAAGACCCAAAACACGATAAACGTGAACGGATCATGAAAGATCAGCCAGTTGGTAAATAGCCCGCGTTGCATCTCGCCAATCGCGGTGAGGTTCATCGTGCCGCAGATCATGACTGGAATCAGCACGCACAGCCCGATCGGCACTTCGTAGCTCACGACCTGAGCCGCTTCCCGCATAGCGCCGAACAGCGACCATTTCGATCCCGACGCATATCCGCCGAGGATCACGCCGAAAACCTCGATTCCCAGCACCGCCAGAATGAAAAATACCGCGGTGTTCAGCGTTTGCCCGGCCCAGCCTGGGGCGAACGGCAAGGCGATAAACGCGCAAAAACTCGCGGCAAAGCTGATATATGGGGCTAACTTGAAGAGCAACGCATCGGCGTTGCCGGGCATCAGGTCTTCCTTGGTGATGAGCTTGAGCCCGTCCGCGAGCGTCTGGAGCCAACCAAACGCTCCGCCGGTGCGGGTCGGCCCGAGTCGATCCTGAATGCGGCCGGAAATTTTGCGCTCCATCCAGATGAAAACCAGAGCGCCCACGGCGATCAGGTTGAGGATGAGCACACACGGAATTGCCGCGGCAAGCACAAAGGCCAGCCACGTCGGCATAAAAGGCAGCGAATCAAAATACTCAGCCACGCGCGTTTCGATCCGATGGAGGAGGCGTAAATCGTGTGACGCCAGGGCATTAGCGTTTTCGTAACCCGCCGCTTTCCGGCCCCGGCAAGCTAGGGAATCCCCAGGGCCAGTAAAGATCGTGAAATATCGCACAAGGTAACGGCGGCCGACAAGCCCCCGGAGGTCGAAATTCGTCCCGAAATGGCGCGCATTTGCCGCTCGTCTCCAGATGCGTCCCTGGAAGGTACTAGCGACGGCGCCGTGCGCCTAGTATAAGGTCGATCCACCAACTGCCCCGCGCATTGTCGGACAACCCATTCACTCCCAGCGGCCTTAAAGAGATGCGTATCCAGAAGTACGTTGCGGAAACGATTGGCACGTTTGCGCTGGTGTTTGCGGGGACCGGCGCCATTGTCGTCAACGAAGTTTCGCACGGGGCGGTCACGCATCCCGGCATCGCCATCACGTTTGGCCTGGTCGTGATGTCGCTGATCTACGCGATTGGGGACGTCTCCGGAGCGCACATCAATCCGGCGGTGACGATCGGTTTTTGGGCCTCACGGCGACTCAATGCCAGCGCGGTGCTCCCCTATATTGCCAGCCAGTTAGTCGGCGCCATCGCCGCGAGCGCGGTTTTGAAGCTGCTCTTCCTCGACCACCCGACCAATCTCGGCGCGACGCTTCCCGCGGGCTCGTGGCAGCAATCGTTCGTGCTGGAAGTCTTACTGACGGCCTTCTTAATGTGGGTGGTGCTCAATGTTTCGACCGGAGCCAAGGAAAAAGGCCAGATGGCCGGTTTGGCGATTGGGAGCGTCGTCGCCTTGGAAGCGATGTTCGCAGGCCCAATCTGCGGCGCCTCGATGAACCCCGCCCGTTCCCTCGGCCCCGCGCTGCTCAGCGGCAACATCGCCACCCTCTGGATCTACCTCGTCGCCCCCACCTTAGGCGCAGTGCTGGGCGTGGTTGGCTATTGGTACGCGCGCGAGCCGGAGGCAAGCGTTCCCAGGAGTGAACTTGGCGAATCGGAATCCAACTCCAGCGGCGATTGCCTCGAGAGGAGTGGGCGGAGTTAGAGGCGGGAAATTGTCGTGTCGCGGATCAATCGTCCGTCGAATCGGCCGCGATTCGATAATGACTGCCGCGGCCGCTAAGAAAAACCCCAGAGTTGACCGATAAGCCGGGTTTTGTGCCGCGCTGGCGCGGTGGCAATCATTTCTCTAGGACGGCGATTGCTCGCCGCCTCGTGCAGCCTACCCGCAACTCGTCACGAGACGGACCGCCTCTGGTTGCTGCTTGGCTTTGCTCCAGGTGGGGTTTGCCTAGCCAACGATGTCGCCACCGCTGCTGGTGCGCTCTTACCGCACCGTTTCACCCTTACCGCGCCCACTCATAACGACGGGGGCTCGAATGGTGCGCGGCGGTTTGCTTTCTGTTGCACTTTCCCGGACCTCGCGGCCGGTCGGCGTTACCGATCACCCTGTCCTGTGGAGCCCGGACTTTCCTCTCGCTCAAAAGAGCCAGCGATTGCCTGGTCAACTCTGGGGCACCTGAACGATAGTCGACGCCCCCGTCCTTGTTAAGACGTAGGGATGGCAGAATTGGTTCGCGGCGCCGTCTTTTACTGGCGCATCTGCCCTTATAAACGCAACTATTGCACTTTGCCCCAAATCTTTACGAGCAGCGCGAACATCTTCGGATCGTGCTCCTTCAGTTCCGCCCGCACGAACGGATAGAAGTCGTTCACGCCGAAATAGGCTTCGGTCGCTTCCGCGAAGTATTCCTTGTGGTTGCTCAGTCCGTAATGCCGCACCTTGCGGCCGGTGTAGAGCAGCACATCCTCGTAAATGCCGTCCTTTTTGGCCTGATCAAAGGCGGCGATGATTTCAGGCTGGTCGAAGCTCAGCACCTGATCGTGATAGGCGTGAGCCAGTTCGTGGAGCACGACATAGGGATGCTTCGCCCACATGTGCGGGGCGTAAAGCTCCTCGGCGCGCGGAATATGAACGTGTTTGACCAATCGCGGATCGTGGCCGTTCGCCAGCAGCCAGCCGCGATCGGGATGGTACTGCATATTGCCCAGCTTGGCGTTGTTCAGTTCGATCCAAATCGGGAGCTTCTGAAGTTCTTGCAGCCGCTCCGCAGGAACGATGTACTTCACACGTTGCAGGTGATTGGCCAGGGCCGTCATGGCCTTCGTGGCGACCTCCTCGTTCTCTGGGAGCAGCAGTTGCGGATCGACCGCGAGCGTCCAGCCTTCGAGCTGTTGCTCGACGGGATCGTAAAACTGAACTGGCTCCGCCGCAGGGAGCGAGCGCGAGCCGATGGCGAGTAAGCAGCACGCAACAACAATCGGGAAGATCAGGCGAGACATGAGTGATCCTGGGAGGGAAGGAGGGCGGGAGTGAATGATCCCATTGTGGCAGTTAAAGCACTGCCAAAGCAAGCGCCGTCGCGCGTCACTCAGGCTTCTTCCTCGCTCGACCAGAGCCAATCCCACCAATCCAGTTCCTGGAGGGCCTCGGCGGCGATCGTCGATGCACGCGCGGGCTCCGGTGGCGAGAGTCGAACAGGCAGCGGCAGGTCGCCTCTGCCGAGTTGGTCCCACGCGATCGCGGCCTGCGCAGCGCTTGCCGGTTTTTGCGTGGGCGCAGCGCCTTTAGCAGCGTTGTCGAAGTTCAGTTGCAGAAGGCCTTGTGCCGCGGCCGGAGCGGTCGCCTGCTCGGTCGCTGCGCGATTTGCGTCTTCATTCGTCGCCAGCGGGGAGCGGTTCGTCACGAATTCTCCTTCGCCGCTAGCGCTGCCGACCCCATTAGCGTTGATGTAGTTCGAGTGAACCACGGCGTCCGTCCCATCGATGTACGCATCGCACGAGACATTGAGGAAGGGCGCCGGAAGGGTGCCGGGAACCGCCGCGGAAACCTGGTAGACCCCGGTGGCATTGAGCACGTTCGTAATCAAGGCGGTATCGAGGGGAGTGATAAACCCATCCACATCAACGTCGAACGGATTGGGCGCCCATTGGTGCGGGCAATCCCAGACGGCAGGCGGCGTGACTACGTCAAGCACGAACGTACGAGATACGGGAAGTCCGCCGCTATCGAAAGCGGTGATCTGCAGATTGACGGACGATTCCCCAGACGATGCGATGATCGCCCCAGGTTTGAGATACAAATTGCCTTCGCGAATTTCAAAGCGGTTATCGCTGAAACTGTACGTGAACGAGTCTCCCGCGTTGGGGTCCGTCACGTGAACCCTCCCGATCCAAGCGCCGGCGATGTTCCGGAACAGATCGGTGCGTTTAAGCTCGATGTCGGTCGGCGCTAAATTGGTGTTGCTAATGATTGCCGCGGAAAACTCGGAGGTCTCAATCGGCGAATTGGTGGCATCGAGTCGCGTAGCGGTCGCGGTGATGGCCGATCCGCCTGGGATGGCCACTGCCGACGTGAACTGGATGGGCGCGTTGCCGGTGTTGTCCGTGGCGACATTGATAAAGCCCAGGTATTCCTGCCCTTCGCCGTGGCCAGAAGGATCGGCCGCATCACTTCTAAAGAGTTCGATGCGATAGGCCGTGTTCGGCCTGCTGTTCAGCGTGCCGTTAATGACCGGATTGCTCCCCATCGAGACGGAACTCAGCACCGGAAAGTTTTGCAGGTTGTTGGGACCAACATCCGAATCGCCTGGGTCGTTGGGTGTGACCGTTCCATCGGCAAGGTCGATGCCGAGTTCCGCATTGGAGAAGACGCGATTCCTTAACAGGGCATTGCCCGTTCCCGCTCCCAGGCCGATGCCGACCCCCAAGCCATTGGTGCTCTTGGTGAACGCGACCGTGTTGTCTTCGAGTCGATTCGCCGAGGAATTGACCAGAATCCCAATCGCCTGATTGCCTAAATCGCCGCCGAGTCTGTCAACGCCGATTAAATTGTGCTGCACAGTGGCTGCCAATGCCGCGGCGCCTAGGCTGTTAAGCGTAAGGCCGGAGTGCGTGTTGCCCGAGATCAAGTTTCCAGCCTCGGCTACAGGCCCTCCAATCAGAGTTTGAGTGGCGCTCGCGACGACGATGCCGTGCTGATTGCCAAGCGAGGCGAGCCCACTGGCGCTAGCGCCGATAAAATTACCCTGCACGATGTTGCGCTCGGCAACACCGTCGGTGGCGTTGATCAAAATGCCGGCGCCGCCGCTGCCGGAAACCAGATTTCGCTGAGCCGCTTGGATTCCACCGATGCGATTGTCGGAGGAATTGCGAATCTCGATGCCGACACCGCCGTTTCCAAACGCAAAGTTGCCGGCCAGGTTCGTGCCAATGTAGTTTCCCTCCAGCACGTTGCTGCCGCCATCGCGGAGGAGCATCGCTTGCTGCGTGAAGTTGCGAAGCGTCAAACCGCGAATGGTGCTGTCGCCAGCGACGACGTCCAGGCCGGTCGCCGTGAGATTGCGTCCGTCGATGTCAATCTGTAGCGTGGGATTGAGCGGCAGCGGAAAGGCATTGGTCGTAGGCACGGCGCCTGGTTCCGTGAACCCATCGATGATGATCGGATCGGTAATCGCAGGCAGCGGGCTCATGAGCTGAATCAAATGCGGCCCCTCGCGGAAGATATCGAATTCGACGCGATCAGGCTGCGAACCGACATTGGGGCGGGCATTGGCTTCTTGGATCGCCGCCCGCAACGTGCATTCGAGTACGCCGCTGACCAGCGCTCCGGTACTGCACACACCGTCGCCTGGGTCATTGTCCGCCGCATCACCGTTGCTGTTGACGATCATCCGCGGCTGCACCTCCGTCGCCAGGCGGACCGCGATCGTGCCGTTTGCGTCAGGCGAGGTAAACGTCAGCGTGTCGCCAGCGTTACTCGCAAAGCCCCACATGGCAGCGCGGAACTGCGCATCGGCGTTAACCATGTCGAGAATGCCCATGGCGCCGAAAGTCGGCTGCGATACGGATACTTTCTGATTGCTCGGTAAGTCGACGAGCGAGATTTCCACTTCAGAGTCTTGCTGGTGGATGACGTAGGTCACAACGCCACCACTACCTGCGAACGTGGGATTGCCAACGATGTCCCCGGCTGGCGTTCCTGCACCGGTGACTTGCTGGTAGGTTACCGAACCATTCACGGTGGCCACGAAGACTTCCCGGCTCAGATCGGCATTGCCGCCGGTCAGGTCGGCTTGTGCAGTGAAGGCGACTTGGGTTCCTGCGGGATTGATGGCCGGTCGGCCTGCGTTCACGCCCACAGGCGTGTTGGTGAGCTGCGTGATAGCCAGCGTCGCCACGTCGAGCAAAAACACCTCGGCGTTATCAGGCGACGGCGTGGCATTCAGGGGATCGGTATTGGTGAGGTACGCCACGCGCGTGCCATTGGCGTTGACAACGGCGTCCGTGTTGATGCCGCCGGTCGTGTTGGTGAGTTGCTTCAGCATGCCGCTGGCGACATCGTAATGGAACAACTCCACATTCCCGTCGGGATTGTTCGCGCCTGCATGGTTGGCGTTTGATTCGAACACAATCGTCGAACCGTCGTCGCTAATATCCGGAAAGTGACTGACGCCTGCTGAAGTATGCGTTATCTGAACGATCGACCCATCGAAGTCGTCGTACAAGAAAATCTCGGGATTTCCCTCCGGGTTTTCAGCGACGTAGTTCCCGGTCGAACCGAACACCACGAGATTGCCGGCCGCGTTCATTTTGGGGCGGCTGGGCAAACTGCTAGTGGTGGAGCTAAGTTGCGTATAGCCGTTGGTAGTGCGGTTATAAAGAAACACTTCCTGACTGTGGTCCGGATTGCCGCCAGTCAAATCCGACGACGAAAGCAACACCAAACGATCGCCGGCCGCATTCATATCCGTGACGAAGTCGTCCGGCCCCGGTGTGATCGCAGTAATCGTGGCCAGTAGCTGGCGATGTTCGAGAGATTCGAACCGCAACGCGCGCTCGCGTCGCGTGCGCGCCGCTCGTTGGGCGCTAACTTTACGATTCCGCAAAGAGGTCTGCAACATCACCACTGCCTGTGCTGGTAAGCGTGAATTCGCGTAGCGAGAAGAAAACGGTTGCCGGCGGAGGCCCCCTGAGACCCGCTGCCCCCCAAACGGCCGTATTTTCGATTCTATTTACGACCTTCCAAGACAGCAACCAAATTGCCGATTCAATCGCAAAACGGGGCAAAATCGGCTCTCGGCGGCACCGCCAGGGCTGTTATTCAAAGCGATCCGGCGAACAGAGGCGAACGTCGAGCGGTAGTGGCTCCTCGCTGAGCATGTCGGCGACGATCTCACCGGTAATCGGCCCCAGGCTCAGTCCCATCATGGCGTGCCCCGTGGCGACGACGAGGTTCTCCATGTGGCGCGTCCGCCCGAGATACGGGAGGCCGTCGGGCGAGCAGGGGCGAAGGCCCGACCAGGGCTGAATGTCCGCGAAGTCCGCCGCCTTAAACGCGGGAAAGTAACGCGTGGCGGCGTTGATGATGCCGCGCACCCGCCGCGGGTCGATCCGCAAGTCCAGCCCCGATAGCTCCATCGTGCCGCCAAACCGCAGGCTGGTCCCCATCGGCGTCACCGCGACGCGCGCTTCGGTCAAGATCGAGCAGAGTTGCGGCAATTGGCGCGGCGCGTTCAAAGTCAAGCTGTACCCCTTGCCGGCCTGCATGGGAATCGTCAGTCGCAAATCGCGCGCAGTCGCCGGCGACCATGACCCAGCGCACAAGACGAATTCATCCGCGGACAAGTCTCCCGTCGTCGTTCGCAGGCTAACGATGCGCTGCCGCTCCTTTCGCCAGCCGATAACTTCCTGGTTCCAGTGAAACT
>CAUJKE010000212.1 GCA_963205385.1 Planctomycetota bacterium
GGCCCCGCCGTGGAACCGCGCCGGGTTCGTGGGCTGAAGCCGGACAGCGAGAAGGGCCATGAATGGCCCTCCCGGCGAGTTGCGCGTGGGACCAGGTTACCCGTGCTCAAGCACGGGCCTAATACCGCCTGACGGCGGGAATGGACCGTGAACGGCCCTAAATACCCCCGTTTTCAACCATGACACCGATCACCATTCCCCCACCAATAATGAATGATGCCGGTCCTTTTCCTGTCCCTTTTCCTGTCCTTTTCCTGCTTTTCCTTCCCAGGTTCTTTCTCTCCCCGGCGGACTGCCGCGCGCTTCAGTCCGCTGGCTCATCTCCGATCAGCACGACGCGATCGACGAAGATCGCGTCTAGTTCGGGGCGGTGTCCGTGGGCGAACCAGAAATACGCGCCGGGGATGAAGTCAACAACCCCCAGATCGATCCAGCGGAAGCTCTTGTCAAACGAGCCGTCTGCGGTCGTGAAATCTTTCGCATCCAGCGCCATGCTCTTGAGCGACTTCTTACCCTCGACGTCGTAGACGCCCCACGAGCCGAGTTTGCCTTCCTGGATGGTTCCTTCGCACCGGAGCGAGGCGAGCAGGCGGTATTTGCCACGGACCGGCGGAGTATAGCTGGTGTTCCAGTCCACCTTCGTTCCCATGCGGACGCTCCTGCCGTTCCAGGCTTTAGCATCGTCGATAATCGTCGCCGCGTTGTTGAAGTTATTAAACGACAAGGCGTCGAACACGACCCAACTGTCCTCCGGAATGTTCTTGCAAAACTCTGGCGGATTCTTCTGGGCGATGAATCCCGCCTTCAGACCTTCCAGGTACAACTCGAAATTTTGCTCTTGGGAAATAACCGCGGCTTTTGTCTGGAATCGCTGGCAGAGTTGTGCAAACTCCTCCGCTGCCTGGAGCGGATCTTTCGGACCGAGAAACGGTAGTTTCTGTTCGCGAGCTTCACTACGCAGCGGGTAGTAGCGGCTCAGCCACACGTGGTCGATGCCCATCTTGGACTTCCGCAGTCGGCGGAGCTCGTCGGAATCGCTGCCGTAGGTTTTCGTCGCCGTCTCGACTGCCGTGTTCATGATCTCGGTAACCTGATTGAGCGTCGCCAGATCGATCCATTTCGCGGAGGTCATACCGAAGCAACCCAGATAGATCTGCTTCCGTTCCGCCTGCGCGATCAGAACATCCCAGTACTGCTTGATCAGCGGGGCGACTGCTTCGCCGTAATAGCCGCGCAGGAACTCGTCGATGAGCATTTCACCATCGAGGTTCGGCTCCCACATCACGCGCATGAGCAGCCAATTCTTCAGTTCGCAGAAGTCGTCGCCTTCGCCTTCTTCAAACAGGCCGACGGCGCCGTGCTGGACGAAATAACGCACATTGGGCACAAGCACGCGCAGGTTCGGGTGCGGCCCCAGGTAGTCGTTGTAGTTGGTCGTATAATCCCAAATAAACAAGTGCTTTGCCAGCTTGCTCCAGCCTTCGATGTCCGCGGCGAACTTCCGGTTCTGCGCGCCATCCAACGGCTGAATGTAAGAACATTCAATCGTACACAGGCGAATCAGAACGTTGTCGCGTGGCCGAATGGTCTTGGGAGGCTGACGGGTGTACTGGTACGCCAACGATTCGACGAGCACGTCAGGAAACTCCTGCTCGACCGCCTCGGCGACCTTGTTGAGCATCAAGACCAGCGTGCCTGCATGGCTTTCTTCCGCATCATCAATCGCTTTGCATTTTTCGCAAGTGCAGAATCCGTGCCAGTCGTTTTGAGAAATGTCGATGATCTTCGCGTCGGGATTCTTGCGCAGTGTTTCCAGGACGTTCTTGGTCAACTCCTGGGTCATGGCTTCATTGGTGAGGCAAAGCTGCGCGTGCTCATGCTGGCGTTTGCCGTCGATTTCCGAGTACCAATCCGGATGAGCGTCGAAGTACTTTTCCGGCGGAAGATACTTGTAGAACGAATGCACGAAGTTGATAATCCGCACCGCGCCGCCGTACTCGGGGGTTAGAAACCCGTTGCCTTTCATGCGGGCGGAAAAGACGGTCGGCTGGGCAAGCCGATGGTACATTTCGCGCGAGATCATTTGCGGCGCGTAAGCCACGCGCAGGTCGTCCGCCACGACCAGCGTCGGCCGCTTGGGAATGAAAGTATCTTCCGGCGTCCACCAACGGACCCCGACCACGTCCTGCAGGAACGAATAAACAGCGTACAGACAGCCTCGCTGGGGATGTCCGGCGAGAACCAGGTTTCCCCCATCCATCTGGATCAGGATTTCGTCGAACTTGTAGTCTTTCTGCGGCGCCTTCGCCGTATTGCCGACGAAAATGAACGACTGCCCATCGGCGGGAATATCGTGTTCGGACAACGTTTGGAAATCCGCGCCGGTGACGAGTTTCAGATGCTCGGATAGTTCGCGCGCGGCGGTCTGTTCGACGAGCGTCGGTTTGTTGGGCAGCACGATCTTCCAATCGGTTGCGCCGTCCTTCGCCAGTTCCGCGGAATACAGGTGCGACTGCACAGAGAGCAAACAGATCAACAGAACCAAGACGTTTTTCATGATTTGTCCCTAGCGTTGTGAGTTACTCCGCGGCAATTAAAGCGGCGATCTTCGCCCGCGCAGCCAGATAGGCGTCTGGATTCGCGCTCCAGTCATGGAACGATTGCGCGAGGCTGTCGACGATTTCGTCCACCTGCGCCTGGTGGCCTTGCTGGCTGGCAAGTGTCATGTACTCGAAGTCCTCCAAGGCCTCTCGAATCAGCTTGAGCCGGATCGAAGGGGCTGGTCCGCTGAGGCCGGCGTCCTTGCCAGGATACAGCAGGATGCCTTCACCCCAGAACTGATCGCGGAAGTGCGGCGTCGTCCACGGATCTTGCCCTTCGGTCCAAAAGATGCTTGACCAGTAGAGAAAGCCTTTCACTCGATAGTGCCAGCTCACCCAGAACGGCGCGCGAAACTGCACAGGCGCGAAATCGATTTGCCAAAATGGCGCTTTACCATTTCCTTGGCATAGCGCGGTGTACGTCCAGATCTCCTCCCCTAGTTTCTGCCGCTCGCGCGCGGTTGGCTCATCGTACAAGCACCACAGCGGGCACCAGATATCGACCGCCCCGTACAAATTGCCCCACTTTGGATTGGAACTGACGGTCTGCTCGGTACACAACCGCTTGATGCCCGACTCGCGGATCAACTCGCCTTGCTGGCGGACGGTTTCGTACTGCTCGGCGTTGTTGGGCTCGTCTTCCAGATAGATATAGGCCAACTCAAGCCAGCCTTTGCTCCGCAGGTAAGCGGCCATGTCGCGCAAGTAGGCTCGGCATTTCTCCGGTTCCGTTCGATAGGCGAAGGGGACGAGCAGCGAGTTCACATGGCGGTCTTCGACCATCGCGCGCAACCGCTCGCCGCTGTGGCTGTCATCGATCCCGCCTTCCGGTGTCCATTTGGGCCAGATGTTTCCCAACGACGAAGGAATCGCCCGGTGGGCCAGCAACAGATCGATGTACTTGTCTTCCACCGCGGCGAACTCCGGCGAGCCTGCGTCCATCCCCAGATGACCGGCCAGCCGACCTCCGAGACTTCCGAAGTTGCTCCGCAGCGCGATCTTGTCAGGCAGCGTGAACGGCGCGACGTGGACCGTCAGCGGAACCGGACGGAGCCGCGCGCCGTTGGCCGTCACGGTGATCGTCCCGGAATACTTGCCAGGCGCCGCATCGCGGGGAATATACACATCCACCCAAACGCCTTGGTTCGCGCCGGACTCCATGTTCAGAGGCTGCGATGGATATTGAACCACCGCGCCGTCGCTGCCGACCGGAATCAAAGCGTCCGGATACCAACCGGTGGGCGCCTTCGAGGCGTAACTGGGCTTCGAGATATTGATGTAGTGTTCGCCAAACAGGGCGATGTTTTTCGCCGCAATTCGTCCCGCAGGTCCCGACAGATCGCTGGCCGCCACGCGCACGTCGGTGAGCGGTTGCGCACCTGCGCGAATGATGACCCGCAGCGGTTCGTACTCGTTGCGCGCGGCGCTGATCTCCGCCGATCGCGCATCCCCCGGCTCGGTACTGCGCAAAACATGCTGCCAAGGCGAGGCCACCCAAACCACGGGCTCCTGACTCCACGCCGGGCTAACTATCGCCTGGCCAATGATCAATAGTCCAACAAACAGCGATACGATCATTCTGGGCATGATGCGTGTCTCCCTGCATTCGCTGGATGTCGTTCGCGAATGCTACTATGTCAGCGGCGTGAGCAGGCCTGGCGGGAATGGGTGGATCGCGTTTCCGGTTGATCCACCGTGTGGATTATACCACCACGACCCGCCGTCTCCATCCTGCTCCATCCATCGCCATCGAAACATTGGCTGCCGCTGGCAAGGACCGCCGGGACGCAATGGCAGAATTGCAGAAAATTGGGAGCAAATTGGGAGCAAATTGCTATTTCCCGAATTGCCGCGAGCCGCTTCAATGGTGAATAGGAGGAGCGCAAACCGCGTTTCCGATGGATCGGAAACTGCACTCCTGCATCCGAACAAGGGTGAACGTGGAATGAGTATTCGAGTACCTCGCGTGGCGACCGGTGTGTTGGTGGTCGCTGTCATGGCACTGCTGCCAAGCCTTTGCTGGGCGGTATATTATGAACTTGGCCCCTCGAAAGATGAGTGGGGATTGAAGTACGACGTCGCGGTAAGTGATACGGATGGCGACAAGGCGTCCGTCGTGTTCACACTCGCCGATGAAGGGAGATTGAAGCCTATTTATTCGGCCACCGTGGTTGCTTTCAGCAAGCCAGGTCGCGATGGCGGCCGCACGTATGACGTCAAAGCACCCCTCGAATTCAAAACCACCCAAGGCGGCCAGCGCGTCGCCCAAGTGCAGATCCCCAAGGAATTCGCCGCCCGCGCTGAGATTCGGATCCTCACCCTGACGGTCAACGGCAGGCGCCAAACGTCGGCATCCTACTACGACATTCCCCTGCAACAGTACATGCCCCAAGACTCGACGACAGCCTCGCGCTGAGCATCAATGCCGGCACTTGTGCTGTTGAAGTTCGCTTGCCGTGAGGTCTCGCTGCAACTGAAGTCTCGGCGACGTCGGCTACATGTCGCCGGCGTCTTTGGGCGCAGCATCACTTGGCGCAGCAGGCGTTGCCGAGGTCTCCGCCATCGTTTTCGGCAGTTCAATCGTGAAACGCTGCAACACTCCGGCCCGCTCGGCGACGACTTCAACCGGCGCGGGCAACGTGGTCGCCAGTTTCAAGAAGTCGTCCGTCGTTTGAAAGGTGCGACCGCCAATCTCATAGATGCGATCGCGCTCGCGCAGTCCCGCGGCATACGCAGGCGAACCGTAAACGACCTGCGTGAGCATCGCCGTGCTCGGATCGGCCGGATCGTCCCGCCAGCCAATTCCCAAGCGCAGCGGCGAACCAGCGAGCTTGATCGGCAGCGTCAACGGTTGTTCCTCGCCCTCGCGTTGAACCTCCACGGTGACCTCCGGTTGCGCCAACAGCACCGCCATCCGCAACGACATATCGCCGGTCACTGGCTCACCATTGAACTTGAGCAAGCGATCGCCGGTCTTTAGCCCGGCCAGGTCGCCAGGCAAACCGCGTGTGACTTTAATGAGCGTCACACCGGATTCACCAGCGGCCGGTGTTTGCCATTGCACGCCGAGTCGTGGACCCGGTTGGCCAATCGTTCGCTCAAACGCCCGCCGCGCAGCGGGATCCTCGCGCCGCGACTCGCCGCGGAAGCCAAGCTTGCGATCGCTATCGGCCACGTCGTACGAAAAGCCGAACACCAGCCGGGCAAGCTGCTCGATCCCATCGTTGTTAATCAGATGGGCGTCATCACTAGGGCGATGATAGTTCTCGTGCAAGCCGGTGTGGAACATCATCGAGGGAATGCCGCGCTCGTAGAAAGGATAATGGTCGCTGTTGTCCTTCATCTCCCACGTAAAGTCGAGTTGCAAGTTCGCCGCCGTGTTCTGCCGCGACACCAGCGAGCGCAGGCCATAGCTGGTGCGAGTTCCATACACTTCCACGCGCGAATTGCGCATTCGCCCGATCATGTCCAGGTTGATGTAAAGCACGACGCTACTGGTGGGAATCGTCGGCGAGCTGAGCCAATGCTTCGAGCCCAGAAGCCCTTTCTCTTCGCCATCCCACAGCGCGAAGACCACGCTGCGCTGCGGCGGTTGGGGCAGCGCGGTGTACGCGCCGATAATTTCCAAGAGCCCCGCCACTCCGCTCGCGTTGTCGTCCGCGCCGTTGTGGATGTAGCCTGTCGGTCCAAAACTGTTGCTGCGACTGCCGTAGCCGACATGGTCGTAATGCGCGCCCAGCATGACGTATTGCTTCTTCAGCTTGGGATCGCTCCCTTCGAGATACGCCAGAATGTTGCGGCCTCCGGCGTACGACTGAAAGAACGATCCGTCGTCGCCTAGCCCTTTCAGCCCCAGCTTGCGCAGTTCTTCGACCAAATAGCCTCCGGCTGCGCGGCCGCCGCGGGAATTCGCTTCGCGGCCTTCAAACGAATCGTCAGCCAGAACATCGACGTGCGTCTTGGATTCCTTCGCGGTAATCGTACTAGCCGCTGCCAGGACCGCGCTCTTCTCCGCCGCGGCGGTCAGGTTCGCGACCAAACAGACGAGGGTAGCTAACGCGACACGCAGCGAAGCGGCGACCATTGAATTACGGGCCATGGCAGTCTCGATAGAAGGGCGCATACAAATTCCTGTCGTGAGAACCTACCGCAGAATGGGCAGTTTTGCCTCCCTGGTAGAAACCTAGACCCAGGTAGATTGGGCATTCTTGCCCATGTCGGCCCGCCTAACCGCTACGACCAGATCAGACCCACAAATATACTGCAAGAATACCGCCTACGCTGCCCCGTTTGCTTATCCTTCCGAGGATGGAACGCTCGGCGTTGCGGATCGGTCGCTGCACGTGGCGTCGCGCGATCCACAACGGCGCCCGCCGCCGCCTTTGCGACTTACCGCCGAATCGCCCGAACGCCGCCACGCGCCCGAACCTCGCTTCGCCGGTGCGGTGTCCCGAATTTTGAGCCGTGGCGAAAGTAAAAGACGACTTGCCAGTCTCGCGTGCATCAGGCAGAATTATCATCATCGCATTGCCAAATGTCGCTCGCCAGCGCCCGGCTCGCTCCCGGCCCCGCTGGCCCCACTTCCGGAGAGGTGGCTGAGTGGTCGAAAGCGTCGGTTTGCTAAACCGATGTACGGGTTAAACCGTACCGCAGGTTCGAATCCTGTCCTCTCCGCTAAATGCCCGCTTGCAGAATTGTTGCAAGTGGTCATTTTTAATGTACTTATGGCGATCCAGCCTTTGTGTTCGCGCCATCAAAATCCTTGCTCGGCCGCAAATAGTCCGATAAAACGGGCATCTCTAGTCCGATAAGCGCTCACCCGAAGTCCGATAAGCCCGTAAAATGTGCTATCGGACTATCCATTCGCACTCGCGGGATGAGGGGTGAGCAACGTGGGCACTAGAACCAGAATTACCTGGAAGCTCGACAAGCAGGGACAGTACGCCCGTCAGATCGGCTGGAAGCGAGCGGACAACGGTAAAGTCGTCCAGCACAAGTTCCGCCTGGGTGCAGAACTCGTTGAAGCCAAGCGAAGAGAGCAGCGTCTCCGTGAACTCTGGGAACAGATCGAAGCGGAGCATCCGAGGGGGGCTGCCGAGTGGACTTCCGAGACCCTCAATTTTGCTCGACAGATCGCTAAAGGCGAAAAGCTGATAGAGCTTCCTCAGTTCCAGGGCGAATCCCCGGCTGCCTATGCCAAGCGACTCCACCGTACACAGAAAAAGTATCCAGCCATTGCCATCGTTGCTGAAGATCGTGCGGCCCCGGAAATAGGCGCGATCGCAATCGACAGTATGCACGAGGTTCAGGCTCTCGCACGTGATACCGTGCACCAACTTTCAGTCGATCTTGATTCGCGCACGGCGGTTGCGAGGCCACGTTCACGCAAGTCCACTAAAGGTAGCGGCGCAAGGCTTCACGAGGCTTTTGACGCCTTCATTGAATGGATCAAGAAGGACTATCACCGCGAAGCACTAGGTCGGGTCAATGACGGCGGTCTGACGCTGATCCGCCAAGTTGGCACACTGAAAGAGAAGCACAAAGATACCGCACTATCCACGATCGACTACGTTGCCGTTGAATTGATGTTTCAGTTTTGGCGGCAGCGTCCGTTTCGCAAGGGAACCAAACGACCGATTAGTCGGGTGTCTGCCGAAAACTACATTGGGCTGCTCAAGCGTTTTTTTCGGTGGCTCCATCGACAACCAAAGTTCGCTTGGAGTAAGCCGGATGATTTTGAGGAGATCTCCACAAAAGTTGAGGACGATCCCGATGGATTGCAGCGCGGCTTAGCGCAAGTAAAGACCTTCGGGCTAGCTGAACTCATCAAGCTGAACGAAGTCGCGACACCCTTGGAACGGTTATTTCTCCTGCTCGGATTGAATTGCGGGTTTGGCGTGAAAGAGATTGCGACTCTCACCGTGGGAGAGGTAGTGCTCTTCAAGGGACACAGCGAGCGCGAGCAAGAGCTTTTGGGCTATCCGACGACGGCGGCGGACTCGTTCATCAAGCGTGTACGGCGAAAGAGCAGCGTGTACGGTGAATGGATATTGTTTCAGCAAACCGTCGATGGTTTACAGTGGGCACTGAAGCGGCGTCGAGCGCTGCCGGATTTTTCGCCGAATGCGCCGTTGCTGCTCAATAGCCATGGGGAAAGATATGACAAGCCAACGAAGGGTGATCACCGCAATCAGCAGATCTCGAATCGGTTCAACGATCTCGTAGCGCGCATTCGGGCAAAGGATGAATCTTTCCCGAAGCTGTCTTTTGGCAAACTCCGCAAGACATCAGGAAACCTAATGCGAGATCGAGGTGGTGGTGAGGTCTCGGGTGTTCATCTTTGCCATGGCCAAGCGGTGAAAACCGATGACCTCGCCGACGTCTACACGAATCGCCCTTTCGGCAAAGTCTTTGCAACATTGCGAGTTGTGGAGCAATACCTACAGCCTGTATTTGCCGCTGCGGGTCCGAATCCGTTTGGCAAGTAGTCTCGCCATGGTGAGTGATGTAAATCACTCTTGGCCACACTTCCGTGTCAGCATACTGCTGTAGCGACCTAGACGCCTGACTCGCTTGCCGCGTTCATCTTCGTCGTCGCGGGTGGGCGATGATGCTTCGCAGGCCGTTGCTGTCAGCGACAGGCTAGGATCTACTCATGCCGGAATTGCCGGGAAAAATTCCCGGCTGGCAAAGTTGTTGATTCCATACTTGCGAGTGCCGGAAGCGTCCCGCCTCAGTGGTGCTGATTCCAGTGGTGATGACATGAAACTTTGGCGAACGGAAATGTCAGCGTGTCCGGCTCACTTAGGCACCGCGACAAATTCGAGCGCGCAAATCATCTGCGACCTACGAGATGCACACTTCAATGACGCGACGAGGATCAGCGGCAACCACCGAACTCCTTTCCTTGCCTATTGCTGACGTCGCCAGTTTTATCAGCGGCACGGTCCACCTCAACGGAACCTCTTCAGCGGCATCCTTCCCTGGGGTCGCTCAGCGGTCTGTTTGGAGATCTGCAACACCCCCGGTAACATCTTCTTTCCGAACGCCGCCCCGCTGCGCGAGCGGCGGGCGGCAAAGGTTGAGGAGAAGCTATTCTCCTTATCTCAATAATCGGGACGGCATTATTGGGATACATTTACGCAAACTCGGGACTGCTGAACCCGACAAATCAGAACTCGCCGTCCCTCGGTTGTCTTCTATCAGGATGGCCGAACTATACGAAAGCAGCCAGACACAATTTCAATGTCATAATACCAGCGATGCCATCCTGGCCGAGTGTCCTGGTACGTTTGGCAGTGTGGAAAGAATGTCGAGTGCATGAAAGGTACAAACTTGCATTTTCGTAAATGCAAGTGGTATTCTTCCGCCATAGGCACGTCTGGCTCCCTACCTGTGCTTGTCGAAGGACGCTACGGTTCAATCTACTGAACTGAAGGCTGGACGAGCAACTTGACGGGAAATCTTCCGGCGACGCCTGTGCTTCACCTCGGGCCGCACGGGTGGTCCCATTGGTGTGGCGATCTCGTAGTGTTCAAGCGTTGCGATTTTGCCTGCC
>CAUJKE010000213.1 GCA_963205385.1 Planctomycetota bacterium
CGCTGTTCTCCGATCGAAACGTGCGCACGGCGATGTCGTACGCGGTCGATTACGAGGAACTGCTGCGGGTGCTGAGGTATGGTCTCGATGAGCAATGCAATGGTCCCTTCCATCCCACGTCTCCCTGGGCCGCCAAGAATCCGCCACCGTTGTTTGTGCAGGACTACGACAAGGCGGAAGAACTGCTGGAAGCAGCCGGCTGGACCGATACCGATGGCGACGGCATTCGCGACAAGCTCATCGACGGCAAACGCGTGCCGTTCGAGTTCACGCTCCTCACGGTCAACAAGGCGGATCGCATTAACATTTGCACCTTGATGAAGGAAAGCCTCGATCAGATTCAGATTAAGTGCCACGTCAAGCCGCTGGAGTTTCCGGTCGTCATTGAAAAGATGAAGAAGCATGATTTTCAGGCGGCGTTCGGCGGCTGGGGAACCGGGACGGACCCGTACACGCTGGAAAACGTCTTTAAGACCGGCGAGGAACGCAACTATGGCGAGTACTCCAACCCCGAAGTCGACAAACTGTTTGCCGCCGGTATGCAAGAGTTCGATCCCAAGAAGCGGGAAGCGATTTATGGCAAGCTGCACCTGCTGCTGTTTGACGATCAGCCGTATACCTGGTTGTTCTATCAAAACGCGTACTACGGCTTTAATCGCTCGTTGCGCGGCTACAAGTTCAGCCCCCGCGGTCCGTATAACTATGGCCCTGGCTTTAGCAGCATTTGGAAGCCCAACGCGCTGTAGTTAAGACTGCCAACGGCGCGGCCAGTTTCCGGCCGCGCCGCTTTTGCATCCCGCGCCTACCAAGAATCACCCCTGCCGACGACGCCATGCTCTCTTATTTGGTTCGAAGATTCTTGCTCGCGGTGCTGACGCTGTTCATCGTGACGCTGATCGTCTACGGCCTGATCCGCTTCATGCCTGGCACGCCACTGACGATGGCGCAAGCGGCGATGGATCCCAGCCGCAAGTTGAGCGCCGAAGACGTCAAGCTGCTCGAACAAGCCTATGGGCTCGATAAGCCGTGGTACGTGGCCTATTTCTACTGGATGGGTAACGTGTTGCAAGGAGATTTGGGAAAGTCGTTCAAGGAACGCCGTGCCGTCACCGAGGTCATCTTCACGCGCATGGGGCCAACCTTGCTGCTTTCGGGGACGTCGTTACTGCTGACCTATCTCATCTCCGTCCCGATCGGGTTGTTTAGCACGGTCTACAGCGGCAAGCTGATCGAGCGCGGGGTGAGTGTTGTGCTGTACTTCTTGTACTCGCTCCCCAGCTATGTGGCGGCCATGCTCTTGCTGTATGTCTTCTACTTCCGCCTGCGAGATACCGTGTGGCAACTCAAGCCCGGCATGGTGAGCGATGGTTTTTCCCTTCTGTCGCTGCACCGCCAGGTGATGGATGTCGGTTGGCACTTGATCCTCCCGTTGTTCTGTCTGACGTACGGCAGTTTGGCGTATTACAGCCGGTTCGTGAAAGCGAACATGGAAGAGGCGATCCGGCAGGACTACATCCGCACCGCCCGCGCCAAAGGGGTCGGCCCCGTAGGCGTCATTTGGCATCACGCGTTCCGCAACACGCTGATCCCGTTTGTGACCCTGCTCGGATTGTCCCTGCCGGCGGTCCTCGGCGGCGCGATCATCTTGGAACAAATCTTCAGTTGGCCCGGCATGGGAACGCTGTTTTTTTCCTCGATTACCGATCGGGATTATCCCGTCATCATGGGACTGACGCTGATGTACTCCGTGCTGACGCTCGCGGGGCAACTGTTGGCCGACGTGTTGTATGCCGTGGTGGATCCTCGCGTCACGTATTCGTAACTCCGCTCGCTGTCCTTGTGTCTCGCCTCGACTTCCTTCTCGCTCGATTGTTCCTGCATGTCCTTCGATCTGCCAAGTTCGCTGACAAAGCCCGGCGAGTCGCTCGACGCGGACGCGCTCGCGTCGCCGCCTAAGCTGCGCAAGAGCCGCGGCTACTGGGCGGATGTCTGGCGTCGCTTCCGCCGCAATCCCACGGCGATGATCGCGTTGTGCTACGTCATCTTGTTGAGCCTGGTCGCGATTCTGGCGCCAGTCATCGTCGGAACCAAGCCGATCGTCGCCAAATACAAAGGCCAGCTGTACTTCCCCTTCATTGGCTATTTGATTCCAAGTTGGGAAGATCCGCTGCTAATCAAAATTGAACTGCGCGGCCGCTATTCCCCGCAGCAGATGAAGAAGAAAGACCCCGAGAGTTGGGCGCTGTATCCGCTGGTGTTTCAAGATCCCACCCGGCGGGTGCGCAAAGGGGAGTGGCCTAATCAGCCCGGCAATCCGTTCGGCGATCAAGGCAAGCCTAGTGGTTACAACTTTCTGGGCACGGATGATCTCGGGTACGACGTCTTCGCGCAACTGGTCCACGGCACGCGGCTCGCGCTCTTGGTCGGCTTTGTTTCCACGAGCATCGCCGCGGCCATCGGCATCACGCTCGGCGCGCTTGCAGGCTATTTTGGCGGCTGGGTCGATGTCGTTATTAGCCGCTTGATCGAGGTCATGCTCTGCGTGCCGACCTTGGTGCTGATCTTGGCCCTATTGGCGGTCGTGGATCGGGCCACCGTCTGGCATACCATGGTGGTGATTGGCCTCACGAGTTGGACGAGTATCGCCCGGCTGATGCGGGCGGAGTTCCTGAAACTCAAGACGGTCGAGTACGTCGCGGCGGCCAAGGCGATCGGCGCGACCCAAACGCGCGTCATGTTTCGTCATATTTTGCCGAACGCTTTGGCCCCGGTCCTCGTACCAATTACATTTGGCATCGCCACGGCGATTTTGATCGAGAATAGCCTCAGTTTTCTCGGCTTCGGCAGCCAGCGCCCGAACGCGAGTTGGGGCACGCTCCTCAGTTCCGCCCAGAAAAACCTGGAAATGTGGTGGCTCGTGGTGTTCCCGGGCATCGCCATTTTCACCACCGTGTTAGCGTACAATCTGGTTGGCGAGGGGTTGCAGGAAGCGACCGATCCGCGGTTGCGGGAAAGCGCCAAGTAGCCTTCTTTGTGTGAGCATCATGTCTCTTTGGTACATCGCCTATCGCAGCATTTTGCAACGCTCGGTCGCGTCGCTGCTGACCATGTTCTCGATGGCGCTAGGCGTGATGATGGTGGTGGCCGTGCTCACCATTCACGGCGTGGTGGACGAATCGTTCCGCAACAACACCAGCCTCAGCTACAACATGATCGTGGGCGCCAAAGGGGGCAAACTCCAACTCACGCTCAATTCGGTCTACTACCTCAGCCAACCGGTTGAGAACATTCCCTACGATTACTACCTGGAATTCTTGCCGGCCGAGCGTCGCGCGGCCGCATACAAAAACAGCCTCCGCGCCGCCGCGGTGGAAGCCCAGCAAGCGGCGCTCCAGCTAGCGCAATTCCACAGCGGTAGCTTCAGCGCACAGCCAGGCATCTTGCCGCTGGGGCTGGCCGCGGGAGAAGACGCCCTGAACCTGGCCACTGTCAAGGCGCTCGACCAGGCCCGCGACGGTAAGTTCGCGCTGTACACGCAACTCGCCGTTCCACTTTGTCTGGGGGACTATTACGGGCAATTCCGTTGTGTCGGCACGACGCCGGCGTTTTTTGAGGATCTGCGACACGGCGAGAACAACGAAGAGCAGTACACGTTCGCGGCGGGGCGGAACTTTCACCACTGGGATGAGCAGCACGGCTTTTTTGAAGCCGTCGTGGGCGCGACGGTCGCGCGGGAGAGGAAGATCAAAGTCGGCGATGACATCCACCCCAGCCATGGCGATCCCGAAGGTCACACCCACGGCCAAGGGTTCACGGTCGTCGGCATTCTCGATCCCACCGGCACGCCGAACGATCGGGGCGTCTTCGTGAACATGGAAGGCTTCTACCTCATGGACGACCACGCCAAGCCGCTCGAAAAAGGCGAAGAAGAGGAGGACGCCCAGGCGGAGACGGCGGATTCCCCGGCAACGCAGGCCACCCACCGGGATCCCCTCCCGACGGAACAACGCGAAATCACCGCCATGCTGGTTCGCACCACGAGTCCGCTTGTGACGCCGGGGCTGCAAAACACCATCAACGAAGGCTCCGTCGCCCAAGCTGTCCTGCCGATTCAAGAAATTTATAACTTGCTGGAGTTTATCGTTGGGCCGATTAAGACACTGCTGCTCGTCCTGACCGTGCTGATCTGCGTCGTTTCCGGCGTCAGTATCCTGGTTAGCATTTATAATTCCATGAGCGAGCGCCGGCGGGATATTGCCGTAATGCGTGCGTTGGGGGCCGATCGGAAGCAAGTTTCGCTCGTCATTTTGTGCGAATCGATCATCCTCTCTGTGGGGGGTGGTTTGATTGGCTTGCTGTTAGGGCATACACTGAACTGGGTCGCGAGCAGCAAGGTGGAAGATTTGACCGGTGTGAAGATTGGGTTTGCCACCTTTGCGCCGGGATGGAAAATATCGGAACTGCTGGGGCGGTCCGGCGGCTTAGGCTTCGATTTTGCAATCTCGCCGGAGATTTTGCTGATCGCTGGCCTGGTGCTGCTGGCGATTGGCGTGGGCCTGCTACCGGCGGCTTCCGCGTATCGCACCGATGTTTCGAAATCGCTCGCGCCTTAGCGTCCCGCGCGGGGCGTTTTGCCCCGAGCGCGGTCGGCGAGTTTGCCTGCCAACAAGAGTTTGCCTGCCAACAAATTGTTCACAAAGGACTTCCCATGAAGCGCGTCCTCACTTTCCTCGCCGTGCTGGCGGTGGTCATTTCCGCGCCGGCATCGGCAACTGCCTGTCCGTTCTGCGCGGCGGTTTCGCAAACGTTCTCGCAAGAGATGGAATCGATGGATGTGGTCGTGGTGGCGAAGTTGCTCAAACTGCCGCCGCCGAGCGACCCGAGCGCGCCGGCCGATGCGACCACGGAATTCGCCAAAGCGCAGTTCGCACCGGTCCAGATTCTCAAAGGGGCGAAGCTGGTCGATGCCAAAGCGCCGATCGAAACGCTCTACTTCGGGGAAGGCTCCGTCGGCAAGGAGTTCTTGATCATGGCGGTGCGTGAGACGCCTGACTCCAATCGCCTGCAATGGACCACGCCGCTGCTGCTTTCCGCGCGGGGGAAAGAATACATTCAGAAGCTGCCCACGCTGGACAAGGATGGCGTGGGGCGATTGGCGTTCTTCGTGAAGTTTCTCGAGGACCAGGACGAGATGCTCGCCCGCGACGCCTACGATGAGTTCGCCAACGCGCCGTATGCCACGCTGCACGAACTCAAGCCAATGATGGATCACGCGCAACTCGTTGCCTGGATCAAAGACGAAGACATTCCCGCCAGCCGCCGGCGCTTGTATCTCACGATGCTGGGGGTCTGCGCTGACAAAACGGATGTCCCGATGCTCGAGGAAATGCTCCGCTCGAGCGATCGCAAGGCGAAAGCCGGCCTCGACGCGATGATCGGCTGCTACTTGACCCTCACCGGCGAAGAGGGCATGCCGCTGATCGAGGACTTGTACCTCGCGAACCCCAAGTCGGAATACGCGGACACCTACTCGGCGATCATGGCCCTCCGCTTTCACGGCACCGAAGGGGACGTCATTCCGCGCGAGCGCGTGATCAAGGCGGTGCGGCACATGCTCAAACGTCCGCAACTCGCCGACCTGGTGATTCCCGACTTAGCGCGGTGGGAAGATTGGGACTCGATGGATGAGTTGGTCGAGCTGTTCAAGACCGCGGACGACAAATCAAGCTGGGTCCGCGTCCCTGTGATTAACTACCTCCGCGCCTGCCCCTTGCCGAAAGCGAAAGAACACCTGGCCGAACTCGAAAAGATCGATCCGGCGGCGGTGAAGCGGGCGAACATGTTCTTCCCCGGCGGCGGCGGCGCTCCCGCTCCCACCGACAATAAAGCCTCCGACGCTGGCTCTCCGGCCCAAACAGGGCTCATTGCAGCAATTCCAGAACCAACGGCGGCGAAGGAAATCAGCGATGTTAAGGTCTCGCGCGTGAAGACGAACCAGCCTCCAGAACTGAACCGGTGGGTGGTGGGATGCGTACCGTGGGTAATTGGGCTGGCGCTGATGTCTTGCCAATGGGCGATCTTGAGCGGCGCCGGCAAGTAGACTCGTCAAGCTGAGGCCACCCACCATGTCCGGTAGTATGTCCAGCGGCATTTCCAAGAGCATGTCCAGCAGTATGCCGACGCCGAGCGACGCCTACCTCTCGCCGCGCGAGATCGGTTTGGAAGAGTCCGCCCCGTATCGCACCGTGAGCCGGGCGGCGATCATGTCGCTCGTGCTCGGTCTGTTTGCACTTTTGGGGCTGATCTTCCCCTCGCTGCTGGTTCTGGCCGCGGCAGGCATCGCGCTCGCCTTGGTCGGGCTGCGGAGCATCAAGCGCTATCCTGAGGAGTATTCCGGCGAGCCCGTGGCCTTGTTGGGTTTGACGCTCT
>CAUJKE010000214.1 GCA_963205385.1 Planctomycetota bacterium
GTGCGCGAGCGGTTCGGTGTTTCCGTCACGCATCGTGAAGGTGAAATTCGCATCAGCGGGGAGGAAGCGGGGGTCGCCGCAGCGACGCTGGCCCTCGAACAACTCAAAGACACCGTGCAGCGTCGCGGCGCGCTGACCGAGGAGGATCTTGTCGTTGCGCTCGGCGCCTCGGACGGCGACGAGGCGATGCTCAAGCAGACGCCGATCGACGTCATCAACATCGCCCGCACCGTCAAACCGCGCACGGCCGGCCAGTTGTCGTATGTGCAGGCGATTCGCAATAACGACTTGATCTTCGCCATCGGCCCCGCGGGAACCGGCAAGACCTACCTCGCCGTGGCGCTCGCGGTCGAAGCGCTCAAGCATCGCAACATTCGCAAGATCATCCTCGTGCGCCCGGCGGTCGAGGCCGGGGAGAGTCTCGGCTACCTGCCGGGGGACTTGCAGGCCAAGATCAATCCGTATTTGCGCCCCTTACTCGACGCCCTGCATGAAATGGTCGACCACGATCAAATCAAGCGTTTGATGGAACAAGACGCCATTGAGATCTGCCCACTGGCCTATATGCGCGGCCGCACGTTGAACGAAGCGTTCATCATTCTCGATGAGGCGCAAAACACCACCGTCTCGCAGATGAAAATGTTTCTGACGCGAATGGGGACAGGCTCCAAAATCGTCGTCTCGGGTGATACCACCCAGGTCGACTTGCCGCGGCACGCCCATAGCGGGTTGTCGGATGCGCTGATGCGCCTGCGCGACATCGAAGGCGTCGCCACCGTGCAACTTACCAAGGCGGACATCGTCCGCCACAAGTTGGTGCAGGCGATTGTACGAGCCTATGACGATCAAGCGCCGCTCGAAGCCACCAAGAGGAGTCGCCGCTCGGCGAGCGATCGCTAATCGCCCATGGCCACAGGCACGTTTAAGCGAAAACAAGGCGACCGCGTCGCTGGCTTCGTCTTGCCGCCCGGACAGTTGGCGCGCACGTTCGACGCCCTGCGCCGGTCGGATGTTTTGACGCGCATCGGCCTGTGCGCGGCGCTGGCGATTCTGCTATGGCTATTGACCGCCGGCTGGGCGCCGCCGTTTGCCTATCGTCCCGGCTACATTCCGCAGCGCAACATCTTCGCCCGCGTCAAGTTCGAGCAAGTCGATACGATCGCGACCGAGGATCGCAATCGCAAGAAGCAGCGGGAACTGCTCGCGATTTACGTGCACGATCCCAAGCCGCTTCTGCAACTGCAGCAATCGCTGAAGAACAAGGTTTTTCAGGTGATCCGCGCGGAAAAGCTGGAGGACGTCGACAAGCTCGTATGGGACGAATTTTACGTCGCCCCCACGTCCGATAAGGGCGAAGTCGATCCCGAACGCGAACAAAAGACATTTGCCGCGTTCCGCGATTCGTTCGCGATGGATATGGACCTGGCGAAGTTTGAGTCTGCCGTCCGCTCCGCGATGAAGAATATTGAGTCCCGCGGCCTTCTCAAGGATCTCGAACATGGCATGGATGACTTCAATCTCACGGCCATTATGGTGCATCCACTGGGCGATCCTGGATTGATGCAGCGGGTCGAGGTGAAGGATGTGAGGATCGCGGAAGTCTCCGTCAATCTTGAACAGTGGCTGTTGGAATCGCTCCGCACGTCGAATCTGCCGGTGGAGAACGTTGACGTTGTCGGCAAGTTGGTCTTTCACTGGCTGCGGCCGCGTTTACCGGTCACGCTCAAGTACGACGAAGCCGCCTCGAAAGAAGCCGCCAAGCAAGCGATCGAAGCATTGCCGCCAGTGATGAAGACGTACATCCCCGGCATCGACAAATTGGCTGACGGCGGTCGGCCGTTATCGGAAGCGGATATCAAACTCCTGCATGAGGAATACACGGCGCAAATGGCCAAACGTTCCTGGTGGGAGCGCTTCAACTACTCGCTGGCCGTGTTTGGCATGTATGTGGCCATGTTCACGCTCTGCGGCAGCTATCTCTACCATAACAATCGCCGTGTCCTCACCGATCTGCGCCGCTTCGTCACCATTTTGGGTTTGATGGGTTTGACCGTACTCATCTGTTGCGTTTCCGACGATTGGCGAGCGGAGATTATTCCCCTGCTCTTATTCGGCATGACCGTCGCGATTGCTTATAACCGCGAATTGGCGCTGCTCGTCTCCGCGAGCGTGGCCATTGTGGTCACGATCACCGCCGGCTACTCGATGCACGAGTTCATCATCCTCTCGGCCGCGGTCGCCGCCGCCATCCTGCTTACAGGCCGCATTCGCAGTCGCACCAAGCTGATTTACATCGGCGCCGCCACCGGAGCAGTCGCCATGCTCACCGCCATCGGCGTCGGCACGCTGGCCGGCCAAGCCTACGGCACCTCCGGCATGGGAAGTTCCGGTCCGATGGCCGATGCGGAAGCGTTCATGCTCCGCGCCTTTCCCATGATGCTGTTGATTGGCGGAACCTGGTTCGGCTTTTGCGGCGTCCTGTCAGGCTTGCTCATGACCGGACTGTTGCCGTTCATTGAGCGGTTGTTCGATATCCAGACCGACATTAGCCTGTTGGAACTGGGCGATGTTGCGCATCCATTGTTGCAAGAACTCGTCCGCCGTGCGCCGGGGACGTACAACCATTCGATCAACGTCGCTTCGATTGGCGACGCCGCCGCGGAAGCGATTGGCGCCAATGGTCTGCTCGTGCGCGTGGGGGCTTATTTCCACGACATCGGCAAGATGCTCAAGCCAGGCTACTTTGTCGAAAATCAAGGACAGGATCAGAATCGGCATGATTCGCTTGTCCCCGCGATGAGCACGCTGGTGATTATTGCGCACGTCAAGGACGGCGCCGATTTGGCTCGCCAGCACAGTCTGCCGCAATCGATCATCGACTTCATCGAGCAGCACCACGGCACCACGCTCGTCGAATACTTTTACCGGCAAGCGGCCAAGCAAAGTTCAACCAATCCCAACGGCTCACCGGTCGATGAATCGAGCTTCCGCTATCCAGGGCCCAAGCCACAATCCAAGGAAACGGCCGTGCTGATGCTCGCGGACGCTTGCGAAAGCGCCAGCCGCGCTTTAGCTGACCCCTCGCCCGCGAGATTGGAGAGCCTCGTCCACGACATCGCTCTTAAGCGCTTGCTGGACGGGCAATTCGAGGAATGTGGCCTCTCGCTGCAAGAGCTGCACATCATTGAGGACACCTTGGTGAAGTCCCTCACCGCCGTCTACCACGGGCGTGTGAAGTATCCCACAGCGGCGAACACGGCTTGATGATCAAAGTCGCCATTAACAACCAGCAAACAGCACACAAAATCGACCGCGCGCAACTCAAAACCGGCGTCCAGCGGGTGCTAGCTGGCGAGGGGATCAATAACGCAGTGATTAGCATTGCTATCGTCGATGACGCGACGATGCACGATCTCAATCGGAAATACCTGCAGCACGACTACCCCACCGACGTCCTCAGCTTTCTCTTGGAAGAGGACGACGACCGGATCGAAGGGGAAATCATTATCAGCGCCGACTACGCCGCCCGCGAGGCGAAGTTGTTTGATTGGTCGCCCCAGGACGAAATGCTGCTCTACGTGATTCATGGCAGCTTGCATCTAGCTGGCTACGACGACCTCGAGCCGGACTTGAAAGCCGAAATGCGTGACAAGGAGCGGGAGTACCTCGCCACGTTCGGGCTGACGCCGAAATACGATGAATAGATCCTAAATTTCTGATTTCAGAGTCTGAGATTTCAAAATTTGAAATCGGACCGTCTCGCTGGCGCTTCTCCGCTAGCACGCACCCATCCGGTATACTCGCTCAAAATAATCCGCCCCTCTCGTAGAGTTCTCGAATATGTCCACCGAAAAGACCGATGCGCTCGTGCTCCGGGTGGTGGAATTCAGCGAGTCGAGTGTGATTGTCACGCTGTTTACGCGGGATTTCGGCAAGGTGAGCGGACTAGCGAAGGGGGCCAAGCGGCCCAAGAGTTCGTTCGAGTCTGCTCTTGACCTGTTAGCGGTCTGTCGCATAGTGTTCCTCCGCAAATCGTCCGATGCCCTCGACCTCCTTACCGAGGCCAAGCTCGTCCGGCGATTTCGCAGCGCCACGCGAGATTTGGCTCGTTTGTACGCTGGTTACTATATTGCGGAGTTGTTAAGCGACCTCACCGATCACGGTGATCCTCATCCAGAACTGTTCGCAGCGGCCGATGCCGCGCTCCTGGCCCTCGATGGCGCGGGAGACGTGGCGGCAGTCATCGCGCGATTCGAGATGGTGCTCTTGAAATATCTCGGGCATCTGCCGGAACTCGACGCCTGCGTTGAATGCGGTGCGGCGATCGGAGAGACTGGACGGGTGTCGTTTGGGCAACTCGCAGGCGGAGTCCTCTGCACGCGATGCAAGAGCGGCAAACGCCAGGTGGCTAGCGTGCGGATTGAAACGATCCAAATCTTGCGTGACCTCGTACAAGATAATGGCCCCTGGGAAGCGACCACGATCGATCGCACCCGCTGGGGCGAATTGCGCGGCATTGTCAGCCATTACCTGGCGAACTTGCTGGGTAAGCGGCCAAGGATGGCGTCGTATTTGGGAATGATTGCGGGATAGTCCGCCACTTCGAGGACAAGGACGTCCGAATGCGTGTTGCGGCTCACTGGATTTGCTGCTTGTTGCTGCTCACGGCGTGCGCCACAGGCTGTTCCACCTTCGGCGCTGGCCGCAAGGTGAGGGCTCAAGATGCGCCTCCCGCGCGAATGTCCATCACCGATGGCACGCCTACCGGCGAATCGGAAGTGCGACAAGCCTCTTTCGAAGACTCATCGGCATCGTCGGACGTGGGGCAAACGGAAGAATCCTTCTGGGAAAGTTTCTCGCCCACGAAACTCACCCAATCGGCTAAGAAATCGTACTATCAGGCGACCGGCACGGGCCCGCGCCCCGACTTAGCGCGCTTTCTTTATGCCGAGGCCGAAGCGAAATACAAAGCAGCCATCAGCGCTCCCCCGGAGATGCGCCGCAGTATGTTGCTCGAAGCAGCCAGCAAGTATGCGCAAGCCGCTAAACGCTGGCCTGATTCCGCGCTGGAGCACGATGGGTTTTATATGGCCGGCGAGAGTTACTTCTTCGCGGATGCTTATCCCCAATCGAACGAGATGTACGAGAAGATGATCAAGAAGTATCCTGGCACCAAGCACATGGATACGATTGACGCGCGGCGCTACGCCATTGCCCAGTACTGGCTGGAGATGACGAACGACAAGCCTGAGAGCGTCTTTGCGGTGAACTACACCAACGCCAAGAAGCCCTGGCGTGATACGCGCGGCCATGCGTTGCGGTTGTACGATAAGATCCGCATTGACGATCCCACCGGCAAGCTGGCCGATGACGCTACGCTCGCCGCCGGTAACGCCTATTTCGTCAGCGGTGACTATTTCAAGGCGGACGAATACTACGGCGACTTGCGGAAAGCGTTTCCCGGCAGCGAGCATCAGTTCAAGGCTCATTTCTTAGGTTTGAAGACGAAGCTACTGTGCTATCAAGGCTCGGAATATAGCGGCGCCGCCTTGGACGACGCCGAGAAGATCATTCAGCAAATGCGGAAGCAGTTCCCGCGCGAGTCCGAGGAGGAACGCGAGTTTCTTACTCGCGCGTGGGCGGAGGTTCGTTTCAAGAAGGCGCAACGCGAGTGGGACACGGCGCAGTATTTTGTGCGTCGGGCTGAGTATGGCGCCGCCCGCTTGTATCAAGAGACGCTTGTGAAAGACTACGAGGACACGCCCTTTGCAAAGCAGGCTCAAGAGCAACTGACCAAACAACGCGACCTGCCGGCGGAGCCACCGAAGCGGCTGGAGTGGCTCGTGGAACTGTTCCCGCGTGAAAAGCCGGCCAAGCCGCTGTTTTACAACGATTCTCCCGCCCCCAAGAAATAGCGTCGCGGCGCATGGTACGTCCGGAGCAATACCCCTTGACCCGCTCATCACTTCGAAACGCTCTGTCGCTCGCCGTATTGCTGACGGCGATCTTGAGCTGCGCGATGTTTAGCGGGTGCGCCATGTATCGCTTCGGCGCGTGTTCGCTCTATCGGCCGGATATTCAAACGGTGCACGTGCCGGTCATTAAATCAGCCAGTTTTCGGCGGAATTTAGGCGAACAATTGACCGAGGCGGTGGTCAAGGAGATCGAGACCAGTTCGCCCTATAAAGTCGTAGGCGCCGCCGACGCCGATAGCACGCTGGAAGTTCACATTGATAACGATATCAAGAACGTCCTCGCCGAAAACGCCTACGATGAACCGCGCAGTCTGGAAATGAGCATGTATGTGCACATGACCTGGCGCGATCGCCGCGGCAATCTCATCACGCAGAGCACCGTTCCCTTGGATGATACGGTCGTGTCGCTGGCCGAGTCGGCGAACTTCATACCGGAGTCAGGCCAATCGGTGGTCACATCGCAGCAAAAGGTCATGCAAGGCCTCGCGGCGCAAATTGTGTCGCAGATGGAAGCCGCCTGGTGAGCTTGCGGAGGCGAGACTAATTGGTCCGCCAAACTCGCGTTGTACGGTGGCCGCTGAAGCCTAGCTCGACCCCATCCATGTGGAAAGCGCAAGTCTATTCAGCGCTGGCCCCTCAATTCGCTGCATTGCTAGCAAATAATGGTGGGAAATTCGATTGCGGCTTCTGCGCAAAGTTTGCCGATAACCGATCTGAAGAGCGCTGTGCGCGCTTCCAACTCTCTTCCCACATGCTACTCGCAAGGATTTTCGCCATGGATAGGCTGCGGAGCCTGAGGCTACCGTTGGTGCTGCTCGCGCTGGGACTGCTGGCGCGTGGATTGGCGGCCGAGGAAAGCAAGAATCTGAAGTGGCCCAGCCGGATCATTCAGCTCAAAGCCGAATCGGATGCGGTCCGGCCTCCGGTCTTGACGGCGCTCAGTTTGCATTCCAGCGGGCTCTTGGCCGCGGCAGGCGACGATCATCTCGTTCGCGTGTGGGATCTAAGCAAAGGGCTAATGGTGCAACGCTTGGAAGGGCACACCGATTGGGTCCGCAGCGTCGCCTATTCGCCAACCGGAGAGATCCTCGCGTCCGCTGGAAATGACAAGCGGATCATCTTTTGGAACGCGCTCACCGGTGAAAAGGTGAAAGTCTTCGCCGAGCATCCCGAAGCGATTACCATGCTGACCTTTAGCCACGATGGTCGGTTTCTGGCGACCACTGGATTTGAAGACAAGATTCGCATCTACGAAATCAACCTCGGCAAACAGGTAATGGAATTGTCCGCCGACAGTCGCGATATGCGCGCTCTCATGTACAGCCCCAACGACAAGTATCTCGCCGCCGGTGGACGTAGCGGCAAGGTGCAAGTGTGGAACTTGGAAAACGGCGAAGTCGTGTTGGAAGATGAAGAACATCGGCAACGGATTCGTTCCGTGGAGTTTTCGCCGGATGGCACACTCCTGGCGAGTTGTGGCGAGGACCGGCGAATTGTGGTCCGCAACATCGCCACTGGGGCCGCGCCGTTCGTGCTGCCGCGGCGGCCTGCCAAAATCATGGCGATGACGTTCTATGGGAACAAGCAGTTGGCCAGCGCTGGCAGCGATAACTTGATTCGCTTGTGGGATCTGGAATCCCAACAAGAAATGGGCCGCTTGACCGGGCATACCGGCACCGTGGCGGCACTCGTCTTTGGCGATAAGACGCTCATCTCCACCGGTTTTGACACCACCATTCGCGTCTGGTCGATGGAAGAGCAAGTCGCCGAGCAACCGCTCAACACGCCGCGCGTCGGCGCGCTGCCGGATGCTGCTGCGCGGGAATAAAAGTCGCGGAGTCGGAAGCGTGCTCCGCGCGTGGGTCGCGGCGGGTAGGCAAGACGGAACACATGGAGGTGGATCGTGGGCTTAATGAAAATGTTGGCTGGATTGCGCCGTCGGTGGCACGCGCGTCATCATGCGGATGTGCGCCGCGAAACGGAACTTGGTTCGCGCCGCTGCCGGTTTGAACTGATGGAAGAGCGTCGTGTGATGAACGCCGATCCGCTCCATATCGGCGTCGTCTACACCGAAGAAGACGGCGGCTCCGATCTGCACGGCGATACGTTCGAAGTCACCTTTACCGGCGGCGCGGCGGATACCGAATTGACGCGCCTGGTGCTTAGCGGCGACAAGAACGGCGTCCCCGGCTACCAGCTAGGCGACGTGTTCTTCGATACGGTTGAAGGAGGACTCGGCGCGGACCACGCCTTTGCGTTCCAAATCATCTCCCAAGGCGCCATTCAAAGCGTCACCGCCACCGTCGCTGATGGCGACATGACGCTGATCCTCGACTTCGTCGGTTTCCGTGCCGGCGACAAGTTGGTCTTTCAAATCGACGTGGACGAAATCCAGGAGGCCTGGCCGCCTGGCTCCACCGATTACGACCGCATCAATGAAGGTATTGATCCGATCACCTCCGGCGTCGAATTTCAGGGCTCGACCATCACCGCGGATTTCGTCGCGCCGCACTTCCAGAACGCCACCGGTAGCGCCGAGTTTCGCAACTTCTATGACGCCAACTTCGCCGGCAAGAACCTGAACCTGCCTGCGGATAACGACGGCGGCAAGCGCGACCGCACCGCCGGCGGCGTCGCGAGCCTCACCCAGGTCCCCAAGCCCATCACCATCGAGGGGACCGTCTTTCATGACCAAAACCTCGACCTAGCGCAAGACGCCGGCGAGAACGGCATTGGCAATGTTTCGCTCGCGCTGTTCCAAAAAGACGCTAGCGGCAACTTCGTTTCCACCGGGTTCACCACCGTCACCGATGCGCAAGGCCACTACCGCTTCGGCGAGAACCTGAACCTCATGCCTGGCACCTACCAGGTGCGCGAGACGCAGCCCAGCGGTTATTTCAGCGTCGGCGCGATTCCCGGAAGTGTCGCTGGCGCATCCAGTGGCAGTGTGCTCAGTGGCAACGTCGATATCCTCACCGAGATCTCCATTCCGCTGGGTGATACCCATGCGGTGAAGTACGACTTCGCCGAAGCGCAGCCGGCTTCCATCAGCGGTTATGTCTATGCCGACCGCAACAACAACGGCCTCAAGGAAAGCGGTGAAGTCGGCATTGCCGGAGTGACCATGCAAGTCATTCCGCTGAACACCATCGCCGCGCAAAGCACAGTCACCGTAACCACCGACGCCAACGGCTTCTACGAAGTCACCGGGCTTGTTCCCGGCACGTATCGCGTGGTGGAAGTGAACCAACCTGCGGGATATTACGACGGTCTCGACACGCCGGGAACCGTGGGGGGCGTGCCCGTCGGCACGGTAACAAATCCCGGCGACAGCTTGGAAAACATCTTCCTCGGCGGTAACGCGAACGGCATCAACTACAACTTCGGCGAACTCGAACCAGGCTCGATTAGCGGACGCGTGCATTTGACCGATCGCCAGGGAGATTGCTTCAGCGCGGAAGCCTTGAATCGCCCGCTCGGTGGCGTGACCGTCCTCCTCCGCGACGGCCAAGGCAACATCCTCAAGCAGACACTCACCAATACAAACGGCGAATATCGTTTTGACAACCTCGCACCCGGCACGTATGTCATTCAGGAAATTACGCCGGAGGGCTATATCGACGGCGGCGATCATATCGGGACGGTTGCCGGCGTTAAGGTCGGCGTCATTACCGAGAACGATCTCATCAGTAGCATCACCATCGCGCCTGGCGATCAAGGCGTGAACTACGATTTCTGCGAGCATGAGCCGTCCCAACTCTGCGGCAACGTTTACCACGACGAAAACAACAATGGTCTGTTCGACGCTGGAGAAGACGGCATCGCTGGCGTCACCGTCA
>CAUJKE010000215.1 GCA_963205385.1 Planctomycetota bacterium
TCAGGTCAATCGGCTGGCGGCTCCCCAGAATCTTTTGGCGGCGGCGGGTCCGGTGCGAACCGACGAAGCGGGAAACCCTCAGGGCCTATATCGCAAACACTGCGCCCATTGCCACGGTGTGACGGGAGACGGAATGGGCCCCACGGCCGCGTTTCTCAATCCTTATCCGCGCGATTACCGCGCTGGCGTTTATAAGTTCAAATCCACCCCGGTGGGCGTGCGGCCCACACACTCGGACTTGACCAAGACATTGGTGGAAGGGATTTCCGGCACCGCCATGCCGTCGTTCAAACTGCTCCCCGCGGACGAAGTCAACGCGCTGGTCGAGTATGTTCGCTATCTCAGTCTTCGCGGCGAGGTCGAGCGGTCGCTTATCACCTACTGCTTGTCCGAACTCGATGCGGAGACCCGGTTGATTGACGTTTCCCTGCGAAGTTCGGAAGATCCTGAGCAGCGAGCGCTGTTTGATGAGCAGCTCAACATCATCAAGATGTATACTGCGGAAGTTCTTGGTAAGTGGTGGCTGGCAGATAAGCAGGTGACCCCCATCGAGCAAAGCCCTACCACCGACGACGAGCAAAAGTCGATCGACCGGGGCCGTGAAATCTTCTATACCGTCGCCAATTGCAACAAGTGCCACGGGGACGCGGCCTTGGGGGACGGGCAAACCAACGACTACGACTTTTGGACGAAGGAGTTGCTGCCGGACAACCCGGAGGCGCTCGACAAGATGCTGGCGGTTGGCGCGCTCCAACCGCGGCACATTCGCCCGCGAAATTTGCGACAGGGGATTTATCGCGGCGGCCGTCGTCCCGTGGATATTTACTGGCGTGTCTACAATGGCATCGAGGGAACGCCCATGCCTGGCCTGGGGGCAAACGTCCTGCAGGAAGGGGATCCGCCGGATCCCAACAAGCTGACCAAAGAGGATTTGTGGCATTTGATCCGCTACGTGCGCCATTTGCCTTACGAAGACATCAGTCAACCGCTGTATCAACCTGATTTTCAGCGCGAACGCAACTAACCTGCCCGGCCTGTGACCCGCCTGGCCTGTGAGCACTGCGGGAACTGCATAAGAACCTCTCCTCTGGGAGAGCGCCTTTGAGGAGTGATACGACGTGGGACGTTTCTGGAGCTTCCTATTTTTGCTAGTGCCGGTACTGGGGGTGGCGGTCTTTCTCTGGGCGCTGTTGGACTTGTGGCCGATGCAAGGCCACTGGCTGCCGGAGAATATCAACGACCACGGCCATGTGATCGATCAGTTATTCATGTTCATTCTGTACCTGACCGGCATCATCTTCGTCGGCACAGGCGGGGTTCTGTTTTGGTTCATGTGGAAGTATGACGCTGCCCAGAATCGGGAGCCGGTCAAATTCACCCACGGCAGCCACACGCTTGAAGTCGTCTGGTCGATTCTGCCGGCGGCCGCGCTGTTGTTCATCGCCATCTACCAGATGAACGCTTGGGCGGACGCCAAAATGCGGCGACCGTTGGACTCCTTAGGGCCCGACGGCATCGAGGGGACCGCGGACGATGTTTATAAGCCCCCGTTGTGCGAAGTAACCGGGCGACAATTCGAATGGCGCATTCGTTACGCAGGCGAGGATGGCATTATTGGCACTGCGGATGACTTGCATGTCGTCAATGACCTGCACTTGCCTGTTAACGAAGAAGTCGTCGTGCAAATCACCAGCATGGACGTGCTCCACAGCTTCTTTCTGCCGAATGTGCGGATCAAGCAGGATGTCGTTCCCGGCATGAAGCAGTTCGTGTGGTTCAAACCCAACAAGCAAGGCACGTACGATATTGTGTGCGCTGAGTTGTGCGGCTGGGGACACTATAAGATGCGCGGCCGGATGGTCGTCGAGTCGCGCGATAAGTTTGATGCCTGGATTAAGAATGCTTACAGTGAGCAAGAGCGTAGCGAATATATCGTGAGCGCGGGAGGATCAGATGAGTAGTATACCGCTTGGCAAGGGACACGAGACGACCGCCCCCGCGCGCACGAACAGCGCGGCTGCGATCAGCCAATTCTTGTCGGCTTACGTCTTCTCCAAGGATCATAAGATCATTGGATTGCAGTTCCTGTTCTCAACGCTGCTTTGGTTTCTCGTCGGCGGACTCCTCGCCCTCGGCATTCGCTGGCAACTCGCCTGGCCCTGGACGAACATGCCGATCATTGGGCCGATGCTGTTCTCCGAGACAGGTGGGCAGATCTCGCCTGAGTTCTATACCATGCTGTTCACCATGCACGCCACGGTGATGATCTTTTTCGTCATCATCCCTATTCTGGCTGGCGCGTTTGGCAACTATCTCATCCCGCTGATGATCGGCGCGGACGATATGGCGTTCCCCACGCTGAACATGCTGAGCTACTGGTTCATGTGGCCGGCGTTCATTTTAGTTGGCTCCAGCTTCTTTATGCCTGGCAACGGCGCCGCGGCTGGTTGGACCTCCTACCCGCCGCTCTCCGCCGTCTGGGATGCGGCGCCTTCCAGCGGCCTGGCTCAAACGCTGTGGCTGATCGGCATCACGTTCGTCGGCGTCAGTTCCATGATGGGTTCAGTCAACTACATGACGACCATCATTCAGATGCGCGCTCCCGGCATGACCATGTTCCGCCTTCCGATGACGATCTGGGGGATGTTCATCACCGCCGTGTTGCAAGCCTTCGCGCTCCCTGTGCTTACCGCCGCCGGCTTCATGCAACTGTTAGACCGGACCATTGGCACCGGCTTCTTTCTTCCTGAAGGACTAGTGATCAACAATTCCATCGCGGCTTCAGGCGGTGGTCAACCGCTGCTTTGGCAGCACTTGTTCTGGTTTTATAGCCACCCCGCCGTGTACATCATGATTCTTCCGGCGATGGGCATGGTTAGCGATATTATCTCCTGCTTCGCCCGCAAGCCGATCTTTGGCTATAAGCCGATGGTTTACTCGCTCTGCGGCATCGCGGGGTTGGGCTTTATCGTGTGGGGGCATCACATGTTCGTCTCCGGCATGAGCCCAATGCTCGGCATGACGTTCATGATTTCGACGATGATGATCGCGCTACCTAGCGCGGTGAAGGTGTTTAATTGGCTCGGCACGCTCTGGGGCGGACGGATTCAATACACCACGCCAATGCTGTTCGCCATTTCGTTCGTCTCGATGTTCGTCATCGGCGGACTCTCCGGCATCTTCATGGCGGCCACTCCGGTCGATATTTTCATCCACGACACCTACTTCATCGTGGCCCACTTCCATTATGTGCTCTTCGCCGGCACGGCCATGGCGGTGATGGGGGCGATTTACTTCTGGTTCCCCAAGATGTTCGGCCGCATGATGAACGAACCGCTCGGCAAGGTTCACTTCTTCCTGACGTTCATCTTCCTCAACGGCACGTTCTTTACAATGCACATCCTGGGCGCCGTCGGTTTTCCCCGCCGCCTGGCCGATCCTTACGACTACCAAACGTTCGCCCACCTGATGCCGATGAACCAGTTCATGTCGATCTGCGCGATCTGCATGGTCGGTACGCAGGCGATCTTTGCGTTCAACTTCTTCTACAGCATTTTCTACGGCCCGGCTTGCGGTCGGAACCCGTGGGGCGCGAATAGCCTGGAATGGATGGCGCCTAGCCCTCCGGGACATGGCAACTTCGATTTCCAACCGGTGGTGTACCGCGGACCTTATGAATACGGCTCGCCGGAAGTCGATACGGATTACTACCCGCAAACGCAGCCGCCGCCCGAAGGCGTCGATCCCAACGCGGAGCCGGATCATCACTAGCGAGATGACCTCTCAAAGGATATCTGCCAACAGTACAGAGCTAAAACCAGCACAGTGACCAAACCTTCCCTCAGCACGAACGATTACTCTCCCTGGCCTCATCGCTGGGCGGTTGTTTTGTGCTGCGCGACGTTTCCGCTGATCTGGGTCGGCGGGCTGGTCACGACTTACGACGCAGGCATGGCCGTGCCGGATTGGCCATCGACCTACGGCTACAATCTCTTTTTGTATCCCTGGACGACTTGGGTGTTTGGCCCGTTCGATTTGTTGGTAGAACACGGGCATCGTTTGTTGGGCGCGCTCGCTGGCATGCTCACGATTGGTCTCTTGGGCTCCGCGATCCTGTCGGAGCGGCGCAAGTGGGTGATTTACCTCTGCGTCTTCGCCCTGGTCGCGGTGATTGCCCAAGGCGTGCTGGGGGGCATGCGTGTGCTCTTGGATAAACGCCAACTCGCGATGATTCACGGTTGCACGGGACCGCTGTTCTTCGCGCTGGCCTGCTCGCTCGCCGTCATCACGTCGCGCGCTTGGCGCGAAGCGAAGGCGATTTGCGCCGCGGATCGCAGCATGTTGGCGGCCTCGCTGGCGACGTTCGTGCTCGCTTATGTTCAAATCATTTTTGGCGCGCTCCTGCGGCATGTATCCGTAGATGCCGGGCCGCAGTGGTTTCGCATGGCCGTCTTATTTCATGTGCTGACTGCGATTGTCCTCACCGCATACATTCTCACCTTCGCATGGCGAACGCTGGGCAAGTATCGCGGGACCGGTTGGATCACGCACCCGACAAGTCTGCTAGCGCTTCTCATTGGCGTGCAGTTGGCGCTGGGCGTGGCGACCTGGGTGGTGAAATACGCGTGGCCCGCGCAACTCGGCGTCTTTAACTTCGCCGCTAGGTATACCATTACCGCCAACAGCTTGACGCAGTCGCTCGTGGTGACCGCCCACGTTGCGACCGGTTCGCTTATTCTCGCCACGGCCGCGGTGCTGACCGTGCGTGTCGCTCGAATCATGAATTGGAAGGGGGTGGCTCTCCCTTTTGACCTGCGCGCAAAAGGACTGGCCCTATGAGCGTCTCCTCCCTGACCACCGTTAATCGTCGCACAGGCGTGTTGTCGCGCGCCGCGGATTACGTCGAGCTCACCAAGCCCAAGATCGCAGTGCTGGTGTTGATCACCGTGGCTGTCGCCGCGTTCGTCGGCGCTTGGGGGCAACCCAATCCGTGGATGCTCTTCCACGCGCTTGTGGGAACGTTGCTCGTCGCCGCCAGCGCGAGCGCCCTCAACCAATGGTTAGAGATAGGCCGTGATGCGCTGATGGAACGCACGGCCGATCGCCCACTGCCAGCGGGACGCTTGCATCCCCTGGAAGTCCTCGCGTTCGCCGCGGCGGCGATTGTCTGCGGCGTGCTCTACCTGACCTTGTTGGTGAATTGGCAGGCGGCCGTGTGGGGCTTTCTTACCTGGTTGACGTATGTGTGGATCTATACGCCGCTGAAGGTCGTCTCGCCGCTGAACACCACGGTCGGCGCCGTCTCCGGCGCGCTCCCCATGCTGATCGGCTGGTCGGCCGGCGAAGCGGCGCTCGATGCCCGCGCCGCCGCCATGTTCAGCATCGTCTTTCTATGGCAATATCCGCACTTCATGGCGATCGCCTGGATTTACCGCAAACAATACGCCCGCGCCGGGATGCAAATGCTTCCCGTGGTCGATCCCACAGGTCGCCGCGCCGGCGTGCAAGCGGTGCTCGCCGCCGCGGCGCTGCTGCCGGTGAGCATCATCCCCGCCATGAACGCGCCAGACGCCTCGTGGTTTTGGATTTCGGCGCTCGTGCTTGGGCTAGCCCAATTGGCGTGCGCGATCGCCTTTTATCGCCGGATGAACGAAACCTCAGCGCGGTGGTTATTGCGGGCGTCGTTGGTGTACTTGCCGGCACTGTTGGTGCTGCTAGTGTTGGTTCCCATTCTTTGAACTCAGAGTTACAAGCGAGTTTGCTCCCGAGCAGGCATTTTCGATCATGGCAGACGAACATCACAGCGAACAAGACCACGCGCACATCAAACTGGAATACCAGCCTGCGCTTCCGATTCCCAACGGCAAGTTGTGCCTCTGGCTCTTCCTGTCGACGGAGATCATGTTCTTCGCGGGACTGATCGGTACGTATATCGTGCTCCGCTTCGGCGCGCCAACCGGCACCTGGCCGCTTCCCGCGGATGTGCATTTGGTGGAAGCGATCGGTGCGTTCAACACGTTCGTGCTGATCTGCTCCAGTGCCTCGATTGTGCTGGCGCTCGAAGCCGCCAAGAAGAACAAGGCCGCGCTTGCGAAAGTATGGCTGCTGCTCACTTTGGTGCTGGGGAGCGTGTTTCTCGGCATCAAGATGTATGAATACAGCAGTAAATTCGCGCACGGCATTTTCCCCATGAAGCCACGCAGCCTGATTTGGGAGCGGGCCGATATCAACTATGTCGCGGCCGTTCGCCAACGTCTGGCCGAGCTGCGGGCAAGTTTGGATGCCGACAATCAAAAGCTGAATATGATGCCTGATGAGATCGCGACGCTCGAAGCGCGAATCGCTCCCGGCGAGGACGGCGCCCCATCCCCCCTGGCCGCCGAAATCAACAGCGCCACGGCCGAACTCCGCGAATACGACTACGCCATCCGCAATAAAGTCGAGCCGGGTGATCCGGATGCCCCGAAGGCCGAGCGCGAGCCGATTCCAGCGGAGGAACTCCAGCAACGATTGAAGGAACTCCAGGCTTCACGCGCCGCCGCGGCCAAGAACCTGACGAAACTGCAAAGCGAACAAAGCGACACGCCGGTGAAGATTCGTCGCGCAAAGCAAGAGTTGGCAAACTTGGAAGGCAGCCAGGACGAACGGATGCGGCGATTTGAAATCACCGATGATTTACTGATCAACATGGCCCAGTGGACAGAGCGCACTGCCGCCGGATCCCCCTTTGGTGAATCCTCGTCTGACCCCGCGCTGCGCGAGTTGCATGAACATGGCGCAATGGAAGTCTTGGCCGCCAACATCTATCGCACGAGCCTCACGCCCCAAATTGACGATTACCTCAACAGCGAGTTGACGGATCTGCAACGGGAACTCAGCGCCCTGCAGCAATCGCTCCAGAGCTTGGAAACCGAGCGCGCGATGGCCGAACAGCAGATCGCCACGCAAAACGAAATGCTGGCGCCCATCGCGGAGCAAATCGAAGCGACGCAAAAGAAACTCCAGGACGCCCAACAGAAGAAGACCGACGCGGGAGAGGACGCCGAGACGCCTGAAATCGATCAAGAAATCAAAGCCCTCGAGGCCCAGGTTGCCAGCCTTGAAGAGCAACGCACGCCCTATACGGAAAAGGCTGCGGAGCTTGCGAGCCGGATTGTCGCCATCGACGCCGAAACGCAAACGGGCGCCGTCCGGCGCGATGCGCTGCAAGGCCGCGTGAACATCATCCCCAAGTTCCTCCCCGGCGGCGCCTACTTCGCGCCTCATGCCGCTGAGCAACATGAGGCGGGGGAAGAAGCAGGCGGGCATGGCCATGAGGTCGGACTGAATGCCGTCGAGCCGTGGTTGCGATTGCCGATCAAGATTCCTTCCGGCAACATGTGGGCCAGCACCTACTTCCTGATCACCGGCTTCCACGCCATTCACGTGCTGGTGGGTCTGTTCGTGTTCGCACTTGCGTTGCCGCTGACGTTGAACGCCCGGCGGGCCAATTTTCTGGAAAACACGGGCCTCTATTGGCACTTTGTCGATCTGGTCTGGATCTTCCTGTTCCCGCTCCTGTACCTGTTTTAAGCTCAGCCCTCACTGCCAATGATTCGCGCTCGTTCGCGAGGAGATAGTTGAAATGGTCGCTCACGATAGCCACGCGCCTGAGGAACAGGCGCACGCCCAGCACCACGGGGGACTCGGTAAATACATCGCCGTCTTTGTCGCGCTGTGCGCCCTCACGGCGCTTTCGTTCGCCGTCGCGAACTCCTCGCTCATGCAGACGCCGGCCGCTGGCTGGGCCATTATGATGGCGGTCTCCAGCGCTAAGGCGCTGTTGGTGATTGCGTTCTTCATGCACTTGATTTGGGAAGCCAACTGGAAATACGTCCTCACGATTCCCGCGAGCATCATGGCCTGCTTCTTGGTGTTCATGCTCGTTCCCGATATCGGCCTGCGTACCCGACATTACTCGCAAGAACGGTGGCGGCAAGCCGCGCGGCCGATCACATTCAAGCGCTCCGCGATGCATGGGGGCGTCCATCATGGCCCGCAACTCCCTTACAGCCCAGCCGACGTGCAGCGGGCCAGGCAGGCCGCCGAATCCGATCCTAGCCACAGCGAGGAGTCGCACGCCCAGTAAGTCGTGCCGCCGCCTTGCGGCGATTATTTCAACATGTCCGCCGCCGTCCAACTCTCGAATTTGACCTACCGCTACGGACAGCGCACGGCCCTCGATCAACTCTCGCTGGAAATCCAAACCGGCGAGATGTTCGTCTTTCTCGGTCCCAATGGCGGCGGCAAGACCACCCTCTTCCGCCTGCTTTCGACGCTGCTGAATTTGCAAGAAGGCGAAGCATCGCTACTCGGCTACGATCTCCGCCGTGACATCACCGAGATTCGCCTCCGCTTGGGCGTGGTGTTTCAAGCCCCCAGTCTCGACAAGAAACTCACCGTCTCCGAGAACATTCGCTTTCAGGCGGCGCTCTATGGTTTAGGGGGCGCAACGTTGAAGCAACGCGAGGCCGAAATGCTTGCGCAACTTGGCCTGGCCGATCGCGCGCGGGAACTCGTCGAGACGCTCTCCGGCGGCCTCAAGCGCCGCGTTGAACTTGCCAAGGGGATGATCCACCATCCACAGCTTTTGCTGCTCGATGAGCCCAGCACCGGCCTCGATCCCGGCGCGCGGGTCGACTTGTGGCAATACCTCTCGCGGATGCGGCGCGAGTTCGGCGTCACGGTCGTCCTCACCACGCATCTCTTGGAAGAGGCGGACAAGGCCGATCGCATCGCCATCCTCAATCGGGGCAAGCTGGTCGCGCTCGACACGCCTGACGCGCTCCGCGCTACCGTTGGCGGCGACTCGATCACGATCGAAACCGAAGACCCCGTGCGGCTATCAGGCGAGCTGCAGGCCCAACTCGGGCTCGCGGCGAACGTTGTCGATGGCCGCTTGCGGCTGGAGCAAGCCAGCGGGCACGAGTGGATCGCGCGGATCGTGGAAGCCTTTCCGGGCCGCATCGCGTCCATCACGCTCGGCAAGCCGACGCTGGAAGACGTCTTCATCGAAAAGACCGGCCATCGTTTTTGGCAGGCAGAGGAGACTGCCCCATGAGCGCGCTCGCTACTTCCAACACGAAAGATCACGCCGCCACGAAGTCCGCGTCGCCTGCGACGCTCGTGCGGCCCAACCCGTGGCTTGCCGTAAGCATGTTGTGCTGGCGGGAGATAATTCGCTTCTTTCGGCAGCGCAATCGGGTCGTGGGTGCGATTGGGCAACCCGTACTGTTTTGGCTACTGTTCGGGGCCGGGTTTCAACGTTCGTTCCGAGTGGGCGAAAGTGGCGAAACGTCGTTTCTCGCCTATTACTTCCCCGGCACGCTAATGCTCATTTTGCTGTTTACCGCCATTTTCGCCACGATCTCGATCATCGAGGATCGCCGTGAAGGATTGCTGCAAGGCGTGCTCATCGCGCCGTGCCCGCGGTGGTCGATGGTGCTAGGAAAAGTGCTCGGCGGGACGCTGATCGCACTGTCGCAAGGCTTGATCTTTCTCGCCCTGGCGCTAGTAATACAAGTATCCATGAGCGTCGCCGCCGCGCTGTGGCTGACGGTGCTGATGTTCGTCGCCGGGATCGCGCTCACGTCGCTCGGCGTGGTCATTGCGTGGCGGATGGATTCGACGCAGGGCTTTCACGCGATCATGAGCGTGGTGCTGCTGCCGATGTGGCTCCTTTCCGGCGCGTTCTTCCCGGTTCCCGCCTTGGGTGCAAGCGCGAACTGGAGCGAGGTGGCGCTACACTGGGTGATGCTGCTCAATCCGCTGACTTACTCCGTCGCCGGCGCGCGGTATTTGGTAGGCGGCGTGAGCGGCGACATGTGGTCGCCGGCGCCGGCCCTGTGCTGGGTGGTGACGTGCGTTTTTGCGATAGTGATGTTTGGCGCCGCGTGGTGGATTGCCGGGCGGCGCACAACAGGAGATGCGATATGAACAAGACATTGTTATTCTTCGCCGCCCTCTTACTCTTGGTCGCTGGCGGCACGGCGCTCTGGATGGCGGCGAACATGCGTCGCCCCGCGATTGAAGTCCAACCGCTCGTGGTCGCCAAAGTCAAGGACGGTCCGCCGCCGCTGCTCAATCGCCGCGACGTTCCCAAAGGCTGGCTCGATTCGTTTACGCTCACCGAGCGGAGCGGTAAGAAGTTCAGCACCGACGACATGGCCGGCAAGGTGTGGGCGGCCAGTTTCTTCTTCGCCGATTGCCCCGGCGAGTGCCATCAGCAAAACCTGGCCATCGCGCAGCTTCAAAAAGAGTTTGGCCCCCAAGGGGTCGTGTTCGTCAGCATCAGCGTGAATCCCGAGCGCGACACGGTCGCCCGACTCCGCGAGTACGCTCCCAAGTACACCAGGTCCGACGACGAGTGGCTCTTTCTCACAGGCGACATGGACTACACGCGCCGCGTGGGGGCTGAATACTTTGGCGTCCCGGTTGATAAGGGGACGCACGGTTCGCGATTGATTCTCGTCGACAAGTGGGGCGACATCCGCGGGTACCACTCCACCAACGGCGCCGTCCACCCCACCGAATACGCCGCCATCCGCCCCGCGTTGAAAAAGCTTCTCGCAGAGACCGAACCGCCGGAGGAAGTGAAGAAGACCGGCGCGCCAGGCGATACTTCGCACGCTGTTGAAACGCCGGCCGAGAAGCCAAACGCCGAGCAGGCCACGGAGCAAGAGAACGCGCCGGGTGACGAAAAATGACGATGTGAACCCAGGTGACAATGCAGGACTGTGTTGTTGCCGCTTAGAAACCAGTGAACTGGAACTTCAACCTGCAGGCCAGCACTATCGACACGATCGTGGCGCCCAGAGTTGACCTACACCGTGGATCGATCAGCGAGGTTCTTGTGGAAGCATGGTTGCGACTTTTGCCGCACGCCAACGCTGGGCTGAACAGCCTGGCGACCGTACTCCTTATTGTCGGCATCGTGCTCATCAAGCAACGGCGCGAGGTCGCGCATAAATGGACGATGATCGGCTGCTTCGGCGTCTCGACGGTGTTCCTGGCGTCGTACCTGGTGCATAAAGCGGCCTTCGGCACGACCGCGTTCCCCTCCGACGCCGGCACATTGCCGCGGATCATCTATTACACCGTCCTGCTCACACACTCCCTCCTCGCCGCCACCGTCCCCTTCCTCGCCGTCACCACAATCTACTTCGGCCTCCGCGACTGGCGCGTGGCCCACCGCAAATTAGCCAAATGGACGTTTCCCATTTGGCTCTATGTTTCAGTTACCGGCGTCGTGGTGTATTTGATGTTGTATCAGTTGTATCCGGCGCATTGATCGCAGCGCATCGAGGGTTTGCGGACGAAGGAATCTCCACCATGGTATTCGTATTCTTCCTAGCGGGAGTCATTGTATCCGGCTCGATCGGCGTCGAAAGCCTCTCTACCCAGCCCGTTGAACCAGAGGTATGATGGAGAAGTAGTCACTCACAGAGTTCAAATCCATGCGTTCTATCTCCAGAATCTTGCGTCCTTGCCTCCTCCCAATCGTCGCCTTCGCGCTGCTTGTGGTGCTGGCGTCGCTCGCGTCGGCCTGTCCGACGTGCAAGGATGCACTCGCGGAATCGGATCCAGCGCGGCAGAATATCGTGCGCGGGTATTTTTACAGCATCCTCTTCATGCTCTCGATGCCGTTCACGATCTTCACGGCCCTCTCGGCCTATTTCTATTACGAAGTGCGGAAGGCCCGCAAGCAGAAGTTGAACGCAACGGCCAACGGCGAGTCGCTCGCTCAGGAAGCAAATGGTTTTGCCGAGGCGACGATGGCGGCCGGTCGTTAAGGGGGGCGTCCGGCAAATAATTTTCTGGTCTTGTGAATACGAACGTCGCGACTTGCGTGACATCTGGATGCTAATCTGTGGCTGGCCCCGGACCCCATCCAGCTCGTCTGGATGGTGAACCAGGTGGTGAGCTAATTGCGTTGCCGCTTCGTATTTCTTAGACCCCATCCGCCTCGTGCGGATGGTGAATGAGTTCCTTGGCTGAAGATCGCCGCGTGGCGCCGGTAGCCCACAGGCCTTCTTCACCATCCGCACGAGGCGGATGGGGTCGTGATGTTGGCGCGGCTGGCTACTAGCTCACCAGCTCGCTCACCATCCGCACAAGGCGGATGGGGTCGTGATCTTTTGGCCGGCGTGAAAATCGGAAACTTATTGATCGATCGCCCCTAAGCAGGCGTGGTTACAAGCCCGCAGCGTTGGCTTGGAACTTGCGCTGACTTCGCCTGCCGCAGGCGACTCGCGCCCGTGGATGTTTTCCGAGCGTCGTGAACGGCCTTCTGGCGCGCCGCTTCCCAAACGATCTGCCGAACTCCAAAGCTTACGGGCTGGTGAAGGCAAACACTGCTACTTCCGCCCCGTCCCCGTTTCGCCTTGACGCGGGTCCATGTATTGATCGAACCCCAGCCAGAGGCTGCGCGCGTAGCGGAAGAACCAGATCGGGAACAGCACAGCGATGCTAAGTGTCACGGCGATCAGTTGCCACTGTTCGACGCGGCGGTTGAACATCATCGACACGGAAATGATCGTGCAGAGCAGCGCGGTTAGCCCGTAGTTGAAATAGATCGAGCCGAGATAAAACCCCGGTTCGCGCTGAAAGTTGGCGTTACACTGCGGGCAATGGCCGTGCATCGAGAACCAGCCGCGGAACAGTTTCCCCTTGCCGCATACGGGACACCGCAACCGCAAGGCCCGTCCCACCAAAGTGAAATATCGTCGCATGATGCCGCCGGCTGAATAGGAGTTCACGGAATACAACTCATCTTATCCAGCGAATGGTTTGAAGACCATTGGCATGGGACGCTGCGTACTCCGGTATATAACGTTCGGGATTTTGGGTTTCCTTGGTATTTGGTGCTTCAGGTTGGGGAGTTTGTCACAGTACCGAGCATGAGAGGGATGCTTACCGACCGTTGTTTCGGCGCTGGTCGCCAGATACCATAGGAACATGAGAACCTTCGGCAAGATTCTGCAAATCATCGGGCTGATTTTGCTCCCCTTGGCCTGCTTCGCCCAGATCTCGGATGGCTTGGGGCGGCACTTTGGGGTGAGCGATATGGTGCTGTGGTCGGTGTTTGGCATCGCCGCGTTTTTTATCGGCCGCTTTGTCGAAGGCTACGCTTCCTCTTCTTGAATCGGCATTTTCCGCGCGATCAGCGAGATTCATCGGTATGCAGCGGCTCACTCGAGCACACATCGTGATGCTGGGAATCGTCGCCGCAGTGCTGCTCTCGGCCGCGCCGGCTGCTGGCCAGTTCCGCATGCTGGGGGTCGAAGCGGAGCCACTTGTCGAGCCGCGGTTCGATCTGCTGGAAAACGCCGGCCGGGCGCATCTGGAGCGCGTCGAACAACTCTTGGCGGACGGGCAAGAGGATGAAGCGGTCGAGATTCTGCGCCGCGTGATGGAGACGGATGGAGACAAATTGCTTTTGGTTCCCGAATACGCCGACGGGCGCAAAACACCGTTTGTGCGTTACTATCCCGTGTGGCAGGTCTGCCATCAAAAATTAGCGAGCCTCGCGCGCATCGCCCCGCAGGCGCTCGCGCTCTATCGCTCGCGGGTCGATCGCGTCGCGGAGCAGTGGTATCAAGAAGGAGTCTCGAAGCGCAGCGCGGAGCAGCTCGAGCGCGTGGTCCGCAACTTCTTTGTCAGCAGTCGCGGCGACGACGCGTTGTGGCTGTTGGGCGAGATGCAGCTTGCCGCCGGCGACTATTCGGCCGCCCGCGCGTCGTGGGAGGCAATCCACGTGGAGACGCGCACGCCGCCGACGGTCGATTCCAACTGGCCTACGCCGCCGGGCAAACCGCTCTGGCTGGCGCTCAAGGGGGTGGATCTGGCCAGGCATTGGCCTGCGATTGAGAAGTCACTCGTCGAGTCACGCGGCGAACCGAATTGGCTCGTTTATCCCGATTCCGACATTCCGCTCGCGGAGGTGCGCGCACGCCTGGTGCTCGTCTCCATCATGGAGGGAAATCTCGAGCGCGCACGCTTGGAACTGGAAATCTTGCGCCGTTTGCATCCTGAGACAACTGGCCGCATCGGTGGCCGCGAAGGACGCTTTGTCGACTTGCTCTCCTCACTACTCGAACAAAGCGCAGGCTGGCCGGCCATCGCGCCCCCCGGCGTGTGGCCGACGTTCGCTGGCGCGAATACGCGGATGCGCGTGTTGCCTCAAGAACTTGAGCTCGGCGCGGAAGCTGTTTGGGAAACCGACTTGACGCCGCTGACTTCCGACCGCGACCTGATTGGCGCGGCGCGCCCACGTGTCGCGGAAGAACATCGAGGGCTGTTGTCGTATCATCCGGTCGTCTGGAACGACCTCGTGATTTGGGCGGAGCATACGCAGATCAAAGCCCGTCGGCTCAGCGATGGCCTGCCGCCGTGGAAGGGGGCGGAGGACGGCGTCATCTATCGCTTTCCCGTCAATGTCGCGGCGGACGACGAGAGCGAGTATCCGATTTCAGAGCCACATCCGCGCAGCCGGCCCTATGTTGGCGTCGCGCGGATGACGCTCACCGTGCAGGGAGACATCCTGCTCGCACGGATGGGTTCGCGGCTCACCGTTTCCGCGGAGCCTAATGTCGCGGCGGAAGAGAAGCAAGGCGTGATCGTGGGGCTCGACTTGAAAGCCCAAGGCCGCATGTTGCGCGGCTTTCCACTGCGCACCGAAGGCCCGGCCTGGAACTTCGAGGGGACGCCGCTCACCGATGGCGCGAATGTCTACGTCGCGCTGACCAAACACGATCAAGTCAACGCGCAAGCGCACGTCGCCTGTTATGACCTGGCGACCGGCGAGCAGCGGTGGCGGCGGTGGATCTGTTCAGCGAGCACACCGGGGCATGGAATGCGTGATGAGATTTCGCATAACCTGCTGACGCTCTCCGAGGGGATGCTCTATTACAACACGAACCTCGGGGCGGTGGCGAAGCTATCCACTCGCGATGGGGCGCTGCAGTGGGCGGTGCAATATCCGCGGGGGGCGTTTCCCAACCAGGATCCCGATCGCCGCGATCGGCATTTCTTTCGCGACTTGACACCCTGCGTGGTGCATCGGGGGATGGTGATCGCCGCCCCCAATGACACCGACCGCATCTTCGGCCTCGACGCGACGACCGGGCAACTCGTCTGGACGACGCCGGTCGAAGTCGCCTCCGACGCGGTGCACCTGTTAGGCATCGCTCAAGATCGGCTGATTGCGAGCGGCGACTATCTATACTGGTTTGACGCCTTCACCGGGCAATATCACGGGCAATTTCCGCCGCCGAGCAAGGACGCCCCCGGCTACGCGCTCCCGTCGCCGACAGGGCAGGGGAGGGGCGTATTAGCGGGAAATCTCGTCTATTGGCCGACGCGCGAACGAATCCTGGTGTTCGAGCAACTCACCCAGGCGGACGGCGTGTTTCACGTGCCGGTCGCGCGCGAGCCGATCGATCTCGTCGGCCGAAAGGCGCGGGGGGGCAATTTGCTTGTCGCCGGCGACCGCTTTATCATCGCCGGGGCGCGCGAGCTCCAGGTATTTCCGCTGCTTCAGCCAACGGACAACAAACATCCCGACGCGAACTCCAAGGACTAACCACTCGTGAGCACTTCCGAAGACGATCTCCGCCTGGTGCATGAACTGCACGAAGCGTATCAACATATTTCGCAAGAACTCGGCAAAGTGATTGTCGGGCAACAACAGGTGATTGAGGAGTTGCTCATCGCGCTGTTTGCGCGCGGGCATTGCTTGCTGGTCGGCGTGCCGGGCCTGGCCAAGACGCTGATGATTCGCACGGTCGCGAGCGCCCTTTCGCTGGAGTTCAACCGCATTCAGTTCACGCCGGACTTGATGCCGTCGGACATCACCGGCACGGAGGTGATTCAAGAAGACAAGGCCAGCGGCGCGCGGGAGTTTCGCTTTCTCAAAGGACCGATCTTCGCCAATATCGTCCTAGCGGACGAAATCAACCGCACTCCGCCCAAAACCCAGGCGGCGCTCCTCGAAGCGATGCAAGAACAGCAAGTCACCGTCGGCGGACGGCGACATGTGCTTCCGCAACCGTTCTTCGTCCTGGCGACACAGAACCCGATCGAGCAAGAAGGAACGTATCCGCTGCCCGAGGCGCAACTCGACCGGTTCATGTTCCAGGTTTGGGTCGATTACCCCAGCGAGGATGAAGAGCTAGAGATTGTGAAGCGGACCACGGCCGATGTGGAGGTCAAAGTCACGCCGACGCTGTCAGCTCCGCAGATCGACCGGCTCGCGCACATTGTGCGTCGCGTGCCGATCGCCGATCACACGGCCCGTTACGCGCTGCAACTCGCGCGGCTCACGCGTTGCAAGCAAGAGGAAGCCCCGCCGTTTATCAAAGACTACGTGATGTGGGGCGCCGGCCCGCGCGCGAGTCAATATCTGGTGCTCGCCGCCAAAGCGCGGGCGGTGCTGCAAGGGCGGTATTACGTCAGTCAGGATGATATTCAAGCGGTCGCCGCGCCGGTGCTGCGGCATCGCATCAAAACCAATTTCAACGCCGATGCCGAAGGCATCACGCCGGATGAGATCGTCCGGCGATTAGTGGCGCTCGTTCCTACCGTTAACGAAGCAGAATCCTCGCGTGCCAACCCCCAAGTCTTTAGATCCGCGGACGCTAGCTAAGCTGCAAGGCTTAATGCTGCGGGCGCGGCATATCGTCGAAGGCTACGTGGCTGGATTGCATCGTAGTCCTTACCACGGCTTCTCCATCGAGTTCGCCGAGCATCGCGAATATGCGCCCGGCGATGACTTGCGGTTCGTAGATTGGCGCGTGTATGGCCGCACCGACAAATTCTATCTCAAGCAGTATGAAGACGAGACCAATCTCATTCTGTATCTCGTGCTTGATGTGAGCGAGAGCATGCAGTATCAGGGGCCTGACGCGCCGCTGAGCAAGTTAGAATACGCCCAGTGCGTCGCCGCGGCGTTCGCCTGGCTGACGCTATTGCAACAAGACGCCGTGGGGCTTGTCACGTTCGACCATCAAATCCGCTCGCTCATCAAGCCCAGCAGCAGCCCGGCGCATTTGCAGCAGCTATTAGGCGTGATCGAGCAGCCCGGCACTGGCCAGAAAACGGCGACCGGGCCGATCTTTCATGAACTCGCGGAGCGGTTCACGAAGCGCGGCGTAGTGCTGATTCTGAGCGATTTGTTCGATAACACCGCGGCGATGCTCGCCGGACTCAAGCATTTTCATCATCGTCGGCACGACGTGATCGTGATGCACACGCTCGATCCGGCGGAGCTTGACTTTCCGTTTCGCGGGCCGACGATGTTCAAGGGGCTGGAAGAGTACCCCGAAGTGCTCGCCGATCCTGACGCGCTGCGCAAAGCCTATTTACGGGAGTTTGCGGCATTTCAAAACACCGTCAAACGCGGTTGTCGCCAACACAATCTCGATTACCAACAACTGCGCACCGATCAAGATTTGGATGTGACGCTCGCCAGTTATTTGGCGACGCGGATGTCGCGGGTGAAGTAGCCGCGAGGCCCGAGGAAATCATTTTCGCTCAACATGTTCTCATTCCCCAGTCACTTATCGCTTCTCGCCTTCTGGCCGTTCGCCAGCGCCGCCATGCTGTTTTGGGGACTGGCGGCGCTCGTGCCGATTGTGATTCACCTCTGGAATCGGCGGCGCTATCGCGAAGTCTCCTGGGCGGCGATGGAATATCTGCTTGCGGCGCTGCGGCGGAACTCGCGGCGAATTCTGGTCGAACAATGGGTGCTCCTGGCGATCCGCACGCTGATCCTGTTGCTGTTCGCGCTGGCGCTCGCGCAGCCGCTGTTGGCGTGGTTGCCGTCGCTCGGCGGCAGCCTCGGCGGCGGGCAAACGCATTGGGTCATGGTCGTGGATGTGTCGTATTCGATGGCGACGACGCGCGACGGCAAGACGCGCATGGAGCGCGCCAAGGAACTCGCCAGCCAACTTGTGCAGCAAGGCGTTCAGGGCGACGGCTACACGCTCATCGCGCTGGGCGACACGCCGGAGGTGATCATTCGCACGCCTGCCTTTGATCCCAAGGATGTGCTGGAGGAGATCGACGCACTCCGCGTGCGGCACGGCGGCGCCCGCCTGGCGACCGGCATCGCGGAAGTCGAGGCGATCGTGTCCGCCGCCCGCGAGAAGCAGAAGCGCTTGACGAGCACGCAGGTCTGCATCTTTTCGGACCTCGGGCGAAATAGCTGGGAAGAGGTGACCTCGGACGACGTTCGCGCGCGGATTGGTCGCCTGGCGGAAAAGGCGTCGTTGCGATTGTTCGATGTAGGCGACAACCAACGACAAAACATGGCGGTTACGCGGCTGGACGTTCGTGATTCGCTCGTGGCGCTGAGCCGGGAGACGACTCTGGAAGTGGAACTGCAAAACTTCGGCAATGAGCCGGTTCCCGCCGCGAGCGTGGAATTGCTGGTGGATGGCCGCCGCACGCACACGAAAGACGTCGAACTGCGCCCAGGCGGCAAGGCGACGCTCGCGTTTTCCCACCGTTTCGATGTCCCCGGCGAACATCGCGTGGAAGCGCGGCTCGCGGCCGACATTCTCGACGTCGATAACCACCGCTACGCCAGCGTGCCGGTGCGCGAGTCGCTCGCCGCGCTCTGCATCCAAGGCGCGCCAGGCGAAGCGAAGTATCTGGCGATCGCCTTGCAGCCCACGCGCACCGATCAACCGCTGGTGCAGCCGGTCATCGCGCCCGAGAGCGCGCTGGTCGAGCGAGACCTGTCGCAGTTCGATGTTGTGTTCTTGGTGAATGTCGGGCGCTTCAGCCGCGACGAAGCCGCGGTGCTCGCGCGCTATGTGCGGCAGGGAGGCGGATTGGTCGTGTTCCTCGGCGATCAAGTGCAACTTGAAAGCTACAATGAACATCTAACCGGTGACCAGGAGCGCGTCCTGCCAGTGCGATTGGAATCGCTAGCGCCGACCGGCGAGTACTCGTTCAATCCGCTCGACTATCGTCACCCCATCGTCGCGGCGTTCGCGGGTCACGAGCGCGCAGGCTTGCTCACCACTCCAGTCTGGCGGTACATCAAGCTCAAGCCGCTCGACGCCGCGCGCACACGGATCGCGCTTGGCTTCGACACCGGCGACCCGGCAATTGTGACCGAGGCGCTCGGCCGCGGTCGCGTCGTTGTCGTCGCCACGGCGGCTTCACCTAAATCGGTCGATAACACTACGATCCCGCCGACACCGTGGACTGCGCTTCCCACCTGGCCCAGTTTCCCGCCGCTGGTGCAGGAGATGCTCGCATATGCCACGAGCGGACGCACGGCCGAGCGCAACGTACTTGTCGGTGATCCTCTCAGTGGCGTGCTGCAGAACGCGACGCTCGCGCAAGCGCTTGAAATCGCTTCGCCCAATGGACGCACCGAGCGTGTCTCGCTCGAACCGGAAGGGGAAGACGCGACCTGGAATTTCGGCTCGACGACTGCCAGCGGCATCTACGAAGCCCGCTTTGGCCCGCCGCGCGAGATGGCGCAACTCTATGCGGTGAACGTCAACACGCGCGAAAGTGATTTGGAACGCCTCGACGTCGACCTCTTGCCGAGTCAAATCTCGACCGACGCGCTCACCCAGGAAGCGGCCACAACGACGATTCCGACCGGCCGACCGACGGAGTTGTTCCGTTGGTTCTTGGGGAGCGTGCTGCTGCTGCTCGTCGCGGAAACGATTCTTGCCTGGCGATTTGGGAGCGGCGCGCGATGAATTTGCTAGCCATCTCCTGGGGCGAGACGCTGCAGACGCTGTTCGGCGGCGATTCCACCGCGCACGGCGAGGGGATCGAGACGACGATTGTCCACACCTGGCCGTGGCCGATGTGGACGACGCTGCTGCTCTTGATCGTCATCGTGGCCATCGTGCTCTATGTTTACTGGCGCGAACGGATCGCCGCCAACTTGTTGCGAATCGTGCTGATTGGCCTGCGCCTGGTCGCTATCGGCCTGGTGGTGTTCATGCTCTACGGCTGGATGCGCCATCGCCATCGCACCGATCTGCCGGATATCGTCGTTGTGCTCGACGACTCCGCAAGCATGGCAGTCGAGGATCATTACGATAGCGCCGCCGGCGCGAATATTGAAAAACGCTTGCGGGCGCTTAAGCTCGACAAGCAGACGCGGATCAATCTCGCCAAGACGCTCTTGTTGGCAGACGACGCGAAGCTCTGGAACGAACTCGACGCGCACTATAACCTCAAACTCTATCGCATGGGGGAAGCGGCGCGGATCGAGCCTGGCACGAGCGCGGAGCGGCTCGCAGCCGTGCGAGAACTTATCGCCGATCAGCAGCAAAGCCGCCTTGGACGTTCGCTTCGTGACATCCTGGAAACGCAACGTGGCCGTCCCACCGCCGCCATCATCCTCTTCACCGACGGCATCACGACCGAAGGTCGCCCGCTCAGTGAAGTGGCGGAACTCGCGCGGCGCAAGGCGATTCCGCTGTTTACGGTAGCGCTGGGGAGCGATCGCGCGCCGCGTGACTTGCGGTTGCACGACTTGCTCGTGGACGAAGTCGCCTTCGTGGGCGATTTGATCAACTTCGATTTCAAACTCACCGCCGCCGGCTTCGCCAACCAGCCCGCGACCGTCCGCCTTAAGCGCGAATCCGACGGCGCGATTCTCGCGGAGAAGAACATCACCATTGGGGAAGACGGCACGACCGCCAGTGATCGTCTAAGCTTTCGACCGGAGGAGGAAGGGGAGTTTCGCTTCATCGTCGAGGCCGAGCCGCTAACCGGCGAAGCGAACACGGAGAACAACTTGCAAACGGCAGTCGTGCGCGTGCAAGACGAAGCGATTCGCGTGTTGTATGTGCAAGCGTATCCCAATTACGAATACCGCTATCTCAAAAACCTGCTGGAGCGCGAACTCAACACGAAGATCGCGACCGACGAAGAGTCCCCCCTGGGGTTTCGCGTTGTGCTCCAAGACGCCGACCCGCGTTATGCGCAATTCGACAAGTCGGCGCTCCGCGATTTTCCCGTGCGGCGAGATGAGCTGTTTCAATATGACGTGCTGATCTTCGGCGATGTGAACCCGACATTCCTCACGCGCTCGATGATGGAGAACATTCGCGCGTTTGTCGAAGAGCGCGGCGGCGGCGTGATCTTCATGGCCGGCCCGCGCTTCACCCCGCTGGCGTTTCGCGGCACGCCGCTGGAGGATCTGTTCCCGGTCGATCTCACCACGGCGGTGCTCCCCGATCCTCACGTGCCGATCGTCGAAGGCTTTCGCGCGCGCCCGACGCCGCTGGGCCTTTCGAGTCCGCAACTGCAACTCGGCAACTCCGTGGCCGATTCGCTGCGGATTTGGAACGAGAAGCTGCCGCCGCTGTACTGGATGCTGGAAGCCAGCGACTTGCGGCCTGGCGCGCGCGTGCTGGTGGAACATCCCACGCGCACCGCGTCCAACGGGCAGAACTTGCCGCTCGTGGTGTTGCAGTTTGTCGGGGCCGGCAAAGTGGTGTTCCACACGACGGACGAAACCTGGCGCTGGCGTTATCGGGCGGGCGACGTCTATTTGTCGCGGTACTGGATTCAGACCATTCGCTACTTGAGTCGCTCCAAGCTGCTCGGCGGCAATCGGCAAGTGGAACTGGTCGCCGATCCCCCCTCCGCGCGCCGCGACGAAGCGGTGCGCCTGCGGGTGC
>CAUJKE010000216.1 GCA_963205385.1 Planctomycetota bacterium
CGCAACAAGCGCGACACCGGCTTAGCGCCTGGCGCCGCCGCGGAGCCGCGCGCGTTAAACAGCGTGGCGGTGATTGGCGCCGGCATCATGGGGGCGGGCATTGCTGAAGCGAGTTTGAAACGCAAGCTGGCCGTCACGCTCACCGACGCCCGGCAGGACGCCTTGCTTCACGGGGCGCGGAGCGTGATGGAAGGGGTGAGCTATAGCAAGCAGAAGCGCGGGCCGGACGTTCAGCGCGCGATTGAGTTCGCGCCGTTGTTGAACGCCACGGCGGCGGATTCGGAAGTCGCCGCGTGCGATTTGATTATTGAAGCGGTAGTAGAGAATATTGACGTCAAACGGGACGTCTACCAACGCCTCGAGCCGCAGTTGCAAGAGACGGCTATTCTGGCGTCCAACACGTCGACGATTCCCATCACTCGCCTGGCTGAGAAGCTCGTGCGACCGGAGCAGTTCTGCGGCATTCACTTCTTCAACCCGGTGCGGAAGATGCAACTGGTGGAAGTGATTCGCGGCAAGAAGACGAGCGACGCGACCATCGCCACCGCGGTCGCCTACGCCAAGCGGATCGGCAAGATGCCGATTGTGGTCAACGATGGCCCCGGCTTCCTGGTCAACCGGTTGCTGCTGCCGTATCTCAACGAGTCTCTCGAACTCTTGCTGGAAGGGGCGACGATCGAAAGCATCGAGCGCGCCGCGAAGAAGTTCGGCATGCCGCTAGGCCCAGTTGCGCTGTTCGACATGGTCGGCATTGACACAGCCATGTACGCCGGGCGCGTGATGTGGGAAGCGTTCCCCGATCGCATCGTCGCGTCCCCCATCCTGCCCGCCCTTGTGAAGGCTGGCATGTTGGGGCAAAAGACTGGGTCAGGCTTCTTTTCCTATCAAGGCAAGAAGGGGCGCGCTGAGCCGAACCCGAAGCTCCGAGAGATTATCGACCGTTACAAACGCGCGCCTCAGGAGTTCACTCCAGAGCAGCTTACCGCGCGGTTGTTCTTGCCGATTCTGCTGGAAGCGACCCGCATTCTCGACGATAAGATCGTCCGCGACGTGCGGGACATCGATCTGGGCTTGATCTTTGGCCTCGGCTTTCCGCCGTTCAAAGGGGGGCTGTTGTTCTGGGCCGATACGCTCGGCGCCGCGAAAGTCGTCGAGATGCTCAAGCCGCTGGAACACCTCGGGGCGCGCACCAAACCCACCGCGCGACTCCTTGAAATGGCCAAAACCGGCGCGAAGTTTTACGACCAACCTGCGGTCTAAGCAAGGAAACCGAGCCGGAGAGGCTGCGAGCCAATCCGACCTAATACGAGACAGACGGGACGCCTACCACGAGTTACACCATGAACCTCCCCGACCTTCAAATTCCCAAACTCCCGAAATCGCCCCAGGTCAAAAGGCACGAAGTGCAGCTCATCGCCAATGGCGACTTGCGTCTGTCCGCCAACCAGCGTTGTTGGGCGGCGCAAGAAGAAATGGAAGCGGCGCTCGCGGAGGCGGTGGCGGCGTGCGGGTACAAGGTCGTGCGCAAACATCCCTACAAGGAAGACGAGCGGCACGGCTTCATCGGTTCGCAAAAGGAAGGGATGTGCGTCTTCGCCGGGATCGATCCCGACGCGCCGCTCATCGTCGCCGAAGCTGTCTGGCAATATTCGCATCACATTCTGCACGGGCTAATCACGCATCGCGGCCCGATCCTGACCGTCGCCAATTGGTCCGGCACCTGGCCGGGATTGGTCGGCATGCTCAATCTCAACGGTTCGCTAACCAAGGCCGGCGTGAAGTATTCCACCCTCTGGGGCGAAGATTTCACGAGCCACTCGTTTCGTAAAGACCTCGGCAAGTGGCTGAGAAAAGGACGCTTGCGGCACAAGTCAGAGCATGTGACGCCGCTGGCGAAAGTCAAAGTTCCCGCCCGCTGCCGCAAGGCCGGCGAAGTGCTGGCCGGCTGGCTGCAACGCAACAAAGCGATCATGGGAGTCTTCGACGAAGGCTGCATGGGGATGTTCAACGCGATCATCCCCGACCATTTGCTGCACCCCACCGGCGTCTACAAGGAGCGGCTCAGCCAGTCGGCGCTGTATTACGAAACGACTCAGGTGTCCGAGGAGGAAGCCCACGCGGTCCGGCGCTGGCTGGAGCAGCGCGGCCTGAAGTTCAAAACGGGCCCCACGCACGAGACCGATCTGACCGACGCGCAAATTCTCGGGCAATGCAAAATGTACATCGCGGCCATGCGGATCGCGGACGACTACGGCTGCGCGACGATCGGCATTCAATACCAGCAAGGCCTCAAGGATCTGCTCCCCGCGAGCGACCTGGTGGAAGGGACGCTTAACAACGCCGATCGCCCGCCGGTGCTCTCGCGTGACGGGGTGCGCGTGCTGTACGACGAAGAGCCCTTGCCGCATTTCAACGAAGTGGACGAGTGCGCCGGCCTCGACGGGCTAATGACTTATCGCGTGCACAAGTTGCTTGGTCAGCCGGTTGAGAACACGCTGCACGACATTCGCTGGGGAGATTACGACCAAAGTGGCCTGACCGACGAGTACGTGTGGGTGTTCTTGATTAGCGGCGCGGCCCCGCCTGCGCATTTCATCGGAGGCTGGTCGGGCGCGACGAGCGAGCGCCAACCGGCGATGTATTTTCCCAGCGGCGGCGGGACGCTCAAAGGCGTCTCCAAGCCCGGCGAAATCGTCTGGTCGCGGATTTATATCGAAGAGGATCGGTTGAAAATGGACCTCGGCCGCGCCGGCGTGGTCACGCTCACCGCCGAAGAGACCCAGCGGCGCTGGCAAGCGACCACCCCGCAGTGGCCGATCATGCACGCGGTGACCTACGGCGTCTCGCGCGATCAAATGATGGCCCGCCACAAGAGCAACCACATCCAAGTCGCCTACGCCAACAGCGCCGAAGAAGCGGACGCCGCGGTGCTAACCAAAGCCGCCATGGCAGAGGCGCTGGGGCTGGAAGTCGCGCTTTGCGGGACGAAGAAGAATGGGAAGCGGTGGTAACTGGCGCGCTTGCGCCTCGCGCGCTCGCGATAGAGCCCAGCGCCGCTTTACGCTAGGATAGGTTGTTTGCAACCGGCGACTTTGCATCCTTCTGGCGGCCATGAATTTAAGCCCCTCACCCGACGCTGAAAGTTCGGCCAATCGCGCCTGGTGGGGGGAAGTGCTGCTCATTCTGCTGCTCTGCTATCTCAAGGCAGGCTGGCCGCCGCCGGATGTGAACGAGGCCCATTATCTGGCGAAGGCCCGGCATTATTGGGATCCGGCGTGGTGCCCTGGCGACTTCTTTCTCAATTCAGCCGACGCTCATCAGGTGTTTTACTGGACGTTCGGCTGGGTCTGCACGCTGGTCGCTTTTCCGGTGGCCGCGTGGATTGGCCGCTTCGTGAGTTGGCTATTGATCGCGTGGGCGTGGCAGCGGCTGAGTTGGGCGATGCTTCCCCTGCGCTGGGCCGCGGTGCTCTCGGCGGGAGTCATGATCGTGCTGACGACCATCACGCACATGGCCGGCGAATGGGTAATCGGCGGGATCGAGGCGAAAAGTTTCGCGTTCGCGCTGGTGTTTTGGGGACTCGAACGGATTGTGCGCGGCAAGTGGGCGAGTGCGTTTCCCATACTTGGACTGGCCGCCGCGTTTCACGTCCTGGTCGGCGGCTGGGCGGTGGTCGCCGCGCTGTTCGCATGGAGTGTCGCGGGGCCAGATAAGCCGCGGTTTAAGACGCTGCTGCCAAGCCTGGCGTTGGGTTTCGCGTTTTCGCTCTGGGGCTTAGTTCCGGTGCTCTTGCTTAATCGCGGAGTTCCGTCGGAAGTCATTCGCCAGGCGGAGCTGATCTATGTCTTTGAGCGCTTGCCACATCACCTGGTCTTCAATCAGTTCAACCACGGGTACATGGCCCGGCACGCGGTCGCGATTCTGGCATTTGGCCTGCTCGCCGCGTGGCTCTGGCGAACCGGCGCGAACGCCAGGCTCCGCCGCTTGACCGGCTTCGTCAGTGGCGCGGTCCTGTTGGCGGTCGCCGGCGTGGTGATCGATCAAGCGACGCTGTACTACGACGAACTGGCCGCGCGGCTGTTGCGATTTTACTGGTTTCGCCTGTCCGACGTGTTCGTCCCCGCTGGCATCGCGCTGTTAGTCCCGCTGGCGCTCGAGCGACTGTCGCTGCTGTGCCCAAGTTATGCCCGCGTGGCCACCGGCGGCGTGGTGCTCGCGACAGTTCTGCCCCTTTTGTCCTGGAACTATGAGCGCCAGCAACATCCGTTTCCAGGCGCGGTCCTTCAATCGTGGCAACCGCTCGGCGACGCCAACACCTGGGAGGATCTGCAGGTCTGGTACGCCGATTGGCTGGCGATGTGCGACTGGATTCGCGACGAGACGCCGTCGGATGCGATCTTTCTGACGCCCCAAGCGCAGCAAACTTTCAAGTGGGATGCGCAGCGCGCGGAAGTCCTCTCGATCAAGGATATTCCGCAGGACGCGCGCGGCGTGGTCCAGTGGCGGCAAAGGCGGAGTGAAATCTATTCGCCCCCGGTCAATCTGTATGGCCTGGCTGCGCTCTCGGATGCGGAAATTGTCAGGCTCGCGAACAAATATGGCGCGAGTTATGTCATCCTCGAAGTGGGTCGCTATCCGCGGCTGCCGAATTTGCCGCGGGTCTATCCACCGCCAGGGAGTTGGAATGAAACGTTTTCCGTCTATAGGATTCCTGCCGAAGGCCTGCACGAGTAAAACGAACGATCATGCCACCACCGCCACAACTTGATCTGCCGCTGACGCCGCCGCTAATCACCGCGCTGCGCGCGCGTTTGGCTGGCGACTTGCCAGGCGTTGCGGCGATGCGCGGCTGGTCGCCGAAACTCGCGTATGGCCGGCACTTCGTGCCGCCTCCGTGCGACGCGCGCCACGCCGCCGTGGCCGTGCTCTTGTATCCGCATCTGGACGACTGGCATTTGGCCCTCACTTTGCGGCCCAAACATCTCAGTGCTCACGCGGGGCAAGTTAGCCTCCCCGGCGGTTCGTTGGACGCCGACGAAACGCCTGAGGAAGGCGCCTTGCGCGAACTGGAGGAGGAGTTAGGCGTGCCGCGCGCGCAGCCTTGGCCGCTGGGTCGGCTCTCGCCGTTTTATATTTTCTCGAGCAATTTTCATGTCACCCCCTGCGTCTACTGGCTGCCCCAGCGGGCCGAGTTCCAGCCTTCGCCGGATGAAGTCGCGGCGGTGATTGAATGGCCGCTCTCCGTCTTGACCTCGCCGGAAGCTTGCCGCGACATGCTGATCGAGCGGCGCGGCTTGCGG
>CAUJKE010000217.1 GCA_963205385.1 Planctomycetota bacterium
GCTGCTGGGAGCACAACGGCGTGCGCGTCTGGGGCGCTTCGGCGTTGTTGCTAGCAGAACTCGCCGCGCTGCTGCCGCCAGCGGAATTGCGTCTGCCAGGCGCCGTGTGACTGCCAGGCCGGTTGGCGATGTCCCGCGCACAGCGTTCGCGCGACGCCTACACGCCGCGCGGCGACAACTCTATATTGATAGCTGGTCCGCATCTCTCGCATTTGGGTGAACGAACATGATTCGCGTCGGCATTCTCGGAGCCACTGGTTATACGGCCCTGGAACTTATCAAACTGCTTTTGCGCCACCCCGAGGTGGAAATCACCGTGGCGACGAGCCGCCAGGAAGGGAATCCGCATATCGCCGCGGTGCATCCGTCGCTCGCGGGCCGCTTGGACCTGCGTTTGGAAGACTTGGGTCCGGTCGCCGTGGCGTCGCGGGCGCAGTGCATTTTTAGCTGCTTGCCGCACTGTGCGTCGGCGACGGTCGCGCCGCAACTCCTCGCGGCCGGAGCGCGGGTGATCGACTTCAGCGCTGATTATCGCCTGGACGACGCCGAGACCTATGCCACGTGGTACAACGAAAAGCATCCCGACGCCGAGCGTTTGGGCAAGGTTGTGTATGGCTTGCCGGAACTGTTCGGCGAGCAGATTCCCGACGCGCAGCTAGTCGCGAATCCCGGTTGTTATCCCACGAGTGCGATTTTGGCGCTCGCGCCATTTCTGAAGCAGGGTCTGGTCGATCCGAGCACGCTGATTATCGACGCCAAGAGCGGCGTCAGCGGCGCTGGCCGGACTCCCAAACTCACCACGCTCTACCCCGAGTGCAACGAAAGCGTCTCCGCTTATAGCGTGGGCCGCCATCGCCACACGCCGGAGATCGAGCAGATTCTCGGTCGCGCCACGGGGCAGAAAGTGAACATCATTTTCACGCCCCACCTAATGCCGATGGACCGCGGCATCCTCTCCACCATTTATGCGTCCCCCACGCGCGAACTGCAGGAGAATGAACTGCTGCCGGTGCTGCGCGAGTTCTATCAGGACGAGCCGTTCGTGCGGATCGTCGAACACCTCCCCGCCAGCAAGGATGTGAGCGGAACGAATTTCTGCGATATCACGGCCCGGCTGGTCCGCGGCAAGCTGGTGCTGATTAGCTGTGTTGACAACCTGATCAAAGGAGCCAGCGGCGCCGCGGTGCAGAATTTCAACCTCATGTATGGTTTTCCCGAGACGACAGCCTTGTATTAACGCTGGCGCCACAGCTCTTTTCATTTTCATTAGCGCAAACTCGAAACTTCCATGCATATCATCCCTCGAGGCTTTCGGATGGCCGGCGTGCATGCCGGCATCAAACGCAATCCAGCGAAAGAAGACGTGTCGCTGATCGTGGCCGACGGACCGGCCGTCGCGGCAGGCGTTTATACGCAGAACCTGGTGTACGCGGCGCCGGTGGCGCTCGACCGCGCGCGGACACCGGCGGATAACATCCGCTGCGTAGCCGTGAACTCCGGCAACGCCAACGCCTGCACCGGCGAGCGCGGCCTGAAGGACGCCCACGAGATGGCCCGCCTGGCCAGCGCGGCTGTCGGCGCGGCGGCGGAGCAAGCGCTCGTGATGTCAACCGGCATCATCGGCGAGTTTCTGCCGATGTCCAAGATCGCCGCAGGCATCGCAGCGGCCAGCGAGCGATTGGGCAGTGACGAAGGGTCGTTTCTGTCCGCCGCGCGCGGCTTGCTTACCACCGATAAAGGCGTGAAAGTCGTATCCGGCGCCTACGACCTCGGCGGGAGCGAGATTCGCATCGCCGGCATGGCCAAGGGGGCCGGCATGATTGGCCCGCGGATGGCGACGATGCTCGGCGTGATGCTGACCGATGCTGGTCTAACTCCGGCCGACGCACAGGCCGCATTGCGCGACGCCGTGGAAGACAGCTTCAACTGCATTAGCGTCGAAGGGCACATGAGCACCAACGACACCGTGCTGCTGTTGGCCAGCGGCGCGGCTGGTGACAAGCCGCTCAGCGGCGACGACTTAACCGCGTTTCGCACCGCGCTCCGCGAGCAAGCGATCGAGCTGGCGAAAATGATTCCCGACGATGGCGAAGGGGCGACGCACTTGATGGTGATCGACGTGGTCGGCGCGCAGACGCGCGCCGACGCGCATCGCATCGCCCGCACCATTGCCGATAGCGCGCTCGTCAAGACCGCGATCCACGGCGGCGACCCCAACTGGGGCCGCATCGTCTCCGCCGCCGGCTACGCAGGCGTGGCGTTCGACCCGGCCGGCGTCGATCTCCACATCAACGATTTTCAGCTCTATAAAGCGGGCGCGCCGCAACCGTTCAACGCCGCCGATGTCTCCGCCTCGATGCGCAACAACCGCGATACGCGCATCGTGCTCTCGCTCAGTGAAGGCGACGCCCGCGTGCGGTTTTGGTCGAGCGACTTGACGGTGGAGTACGTCAAGTTCAACTCGGACTATCACACTTGAAGCGATTCGCCGACACGTGACGATGGCGATGGCGATTGGGGTCACAACGTCGCGTGAAGCAAAACAGGTTAGGGAGCGAGGCGCTGAGCAATGTCGATTCGCGCTTCAATCCTGAGTTCGACGAGCATCGAGTCGTGCCTCGACTTCGGCCTGGGCTTCGTTAATGGGCAAGCGTTTCTCGGGCGCTGGATTCTTAAGACGATCTGCCAGCACCCGCTCGTGCCACTGGGGTGACTCGTATTGAGCCAGTGTCGCCGAAAGATCATGCCACAACAAATCCAGGGCCGCGGGGTTTTCGCTGTGGCTAAGCGAGCTTTGGGGGCGTCCGGTAAATAACTTTCTCGTCTTGTGAAAACGAAGGTCGCGACTTGCGTGACATCTGGATGCTGATCTGTGGCTGGCCCCAAACGTCTTCCCGGACCCCATCCAGCTCGTCTGGATGGTGAACCAGATGGCGAGCTGACTGCGTTGCCGCTTCGTATTTCTTAGACCCCATCCGCCTCGTGCGGATGGTGAATGAGTTCCTTGGGCTGAAGATCGCCGCGCGGCGCCGGTAGCCCACAGGACTTCTTCACCATCGGGGCGAGCCCGCTGGGGTCGTGACGTTGGTGCGTCTGGCTATTAGCTCACCATCTCGCTCACCATCCGCACAAGGCGGACGGGGTCGTGATCTATTGGCCGGTGTGAAAATCGGAAACTTATTTGCTTCCGACTGTCCAGCGAAGCAACTGCGCAGTCCACTCCACGCCCGCGCCGCTGTTTGAGGTTCGGGCAACGGAAACGTGGCGACTGCGTGACGAAAGGGTTACGTCCTTACAGCCGCGCATTCCACGACGGCTGCGAGTACTTCTCGGCGATGAGTTGCGCGGTGCGCTGGCGCGGCCAGTTGCCGGTGACATCCAGCGCGCCAAAGGCGGAGATGATTGCTAAGCGCAGGGTTTCACGCTTCAGGGGCAAGTTGCCGATGAAATCGCCGTGGCTGCGCCCGGCGCGATAGGCCGGTTGCCGCGGCGGCGTGCGTAAGAGTTGGCCGACGAGGTCGAGCGGGAAATCGTACAGCAGCGTGCCGTGGTAGACCAAATGCTGCCGCTTGCAGCGCAGGCTATTGCCGGAGAACTTGCGGTCCCTCCAGACCAGGTCGCTGGTGCCAGCCCAGACGACGCCGGGGAGGTGGAGCGCGAGCTCGTTCG
>CAUJKE010000218.1 GCA_963205385.1 Planctomycetota bacterium
TCGCGGATCTTCGGGTTCTTGACGGACATCGGCTTTCAAGATGGCGATATGGTCGAAAAGGACAAGACGGTCCTCTTTAAGATCGAGCCCGATGAGTATCAGGCGATCTACGATCAATCGGTTTCCCGAATTGCGCTGAACGACGCCAAGCTGGAATTGGAAAAGACCAAGCGCGACCGCAATCAGAAGTTGGCGGTAACCGGCGCCGTTTCGCAGGAGGAGCTGGACGAGTCCATCGCCGCTGTCAAAGAGGTTGAAGCAGCCATCGTGGCCGCCAAGGCCGATGCGGCGCGAACCGCCATTGATCTAAAATACACCACCATTTTGGCCCCGATTAGCGGCCGCATCGATCGCGCTTATGTTTCCAAGGGCAATCTCGTGACCGGCGGCCTTGCCAGCGGCACGTTGCTCACCAAGATCGTGCAAGAGAAGCCCATGTACGTCTACTTCGATGTCGACGAGCGCTCGCTGCTCCGTTACAAGCGGATGCGCCCCGCCGAAGATAAGGATCGAGCTCCCGGCAGCCTGCGCGACCTTGGCATGAAATGTTTTGTGCAACTTGCGGACGAAAAGGATTTTCCCCATGAAGGCGTCCTGGACTTTGCCTCCGCGGAAGTGAACTACAACACCGGCACAGCGCGCGTTCGGGGCGTATTCCCGAACACGGATCGGATGCTGTCGAGTGGTTTATTTGTGCGGGTTCGCGTGCCTGTTAGTGATCCCTACGACGCGCTCCTCATTCCCGAACGGGCGCTCGCCACGGATCAAAGCATTAAATTCGTCTACGTCGTCGACAGCGATGGCACGGCGAAGCGGCGCAATGTGGAACTGGGAAACGCGCGCGGCGACATGCGGATCATCAACTCCGGTCTGCAGGCAGGGGACAAGGTGATCGTGAAGGGGCTGCAACGCGTGAAGCCGGATCAAAAGGTCGAGGCGGAAGAGGAGACGGCGAAGCCGGCGCCATCTGCACCTGCTGCTGATTCGCGTGCGGCTGATTCGCCTGCCGCTGAAAAGGTTCAAGCCGATACGGTTGCTCCTTCAACCGAGGAGCAAAAATAAACCGTGGCCAAGTTCTTCATCGACCGTCCGATCTTCGCGGCCGTTATTTCGGTCATTATCACGCTGGCCGGCTATCTCGCCTTGCAAGCGTTGTCGGTGGCGCAATACCCGGAAATCACGCCGCCAACGGTGCAGGTGACCTGCAACTATCCCGGCGCGAGTTCCAAGGTCGTTTCCGACACGGTCGCCGCGCCGATTGAGCAGCAGGTGATCGGCGTCGAGAACGCGCTCTACATGAGTTCGCAATGCACGAACGACGGTGGCTACACGCTCACCGTGACGTTCGAGGTGGGAACAAATCTCGATATGGCGCAGGTGCTCGTGCAGAACCGCGTCAATCTTGCGCTCCCCAGTCTTCCCAGCGAAGTCAAAGCGACCGGCGTGAGCGTGAAGAAAAAGTCGCCGAACATTCTGCTCGTCGTGAATCTGATCTCGCCCAAAGGGACGTACGATCAGCTCTACCTCAGCAATCAAGCCACGATCAAAGTGCGCGATGAATTGGCTCAGATCAAAGGCGTAGGCGACGTTACTTACCTCGGCCAGCTCGACTACAGTATGCGAGTCTGGCTCGATCCCGACCGGATGGCGATTCGCGGCCTCTCGGCCAGCGACGTGGTCAACGCCTTGCGCGAGCAAAACGTGCAGGTCGCCGCCGGTTCACTAGGGCGTCCTCCGGTACCTGCCGGGCAAGCGTTTCAGTACACGCTCAGCACGCTCGGCCGCCTGACCGATCCGAAGGAATTCGGCAACATCGTAGTCAAGGCGAGCGACCAAGGGGAACTAACCCGCCTACGCGATCTGGTCACGGACGAACGTCAAGACGAGAGCGGGCAAGTGTTTGGCGGCATTCAACTCGGCGCGAAGGTGGAAGATACATCGTGCAACTTGGACGGCCAGCCTTCGATCGGTCTGGGTGTTTTCCAGCTACCCGGCTCCAACGCGCTCGATACGGCCAGTGCCATCCGCGCCCGGATGGAGGAACTGAAGAAAAAGTTCCCGCCAGATTTGGACTACGCCATCGTCTACGACACGACTCCGTTCATCGACGAGTCGATTCACGAAGTCTTCAAGGCGCTGCGCGATGCGATCATTCTCGTCGCGCTGGTGGTGCTCTGCTTTTTGCAATCGTGGCGGGCCACGCTCATTCCTCTCATCGCCGTGCCGGTGGCGATCGTCGGCACCTTCGCGGTGATGCTCGGCATGGGCTTCAGCCTCAATAACCTCTCGATGTTTGGTTTGGTGCTCGCGATTGGCATCGTCGTCGACGATGCAATTGTCGTGGTGGAAGCGGTCGAACATCATATTGCGCAGGGACTCTCTCCCAAGGCCGCCGCGCGCAAGGCGATGAGCGAGGTTACCGGGCCGATCATTGCGATCTCGCTCGTTTTGATGTGCGTCTTTATTCCCTGTGCCTTCATCTCCGGCATCACCGGTCAATTCTTCCGCCAGTTCGCGCTGACGATTGCCGTTTCGACCTTCTTCTCCGCCGTCAACTCGCTGACCCTCAGCCCCGCGCTCTGCGCGTTGCTGCTCAAGCCCAAGGACGAGCAGGGGGACATTCTCACCCGCATCTTGAACCTCACGCTTGGTTGGTTTTTCAAGCTGTTCAATGCCGGTTTCGAGGCGACCTCGAAATACTACAGTCTCAGCGTCGGTTTCCTGCTGCGACTGAGCTTCATCGTCTTGATCGTCTATGGCGGGTTGCTCTATCTGACTTACTTCAGCTTCACGAAAGTGCCAATCGGCTTCATCCCTTCCCAGGACAAGGGATACCTGCTCGTCGATGTCCGCTTGCCGGATTCAGCTTCGCTGGAGCGCACGCAAGCGGTGATGGCGCAAGTCGAAAAGATCGCTCGTGGCGCGGGACATGCGGAGCATGGCGAAGAAGGTCATGACGAACATGGCGCCGGCGGCGGCATTCCAGGCGTGGCGCACACGATCACCGTTTCGGGCCAGTCGATTGTGCAGAACGCGATTGGCTCCAATTACGGCACGGTCTATGTCGTGCTCGATGAATTCCATCATCGCCACGGGGAAGGCCTGGGAGCGGACGCCATTGCCTCCAAACTGCGCGCCGCCTGCTATCGCGAAGTGCAAGAAGCCTCGGTGGCCGTGTTCGGCGCGCCGGCGGTGGATGGTCTGGGTAGCGCCGGTGGTTTCAAGGTCATGATTCGCGACGTCGATACGTTGGGGTTCGATGCGCTGCAAGAAGCGGCCGACCGACTGGCCGAAGCCGGGAATGAACAACCGGGACTCGTCG
>CAUJKE010000219.1 GCA_963205385.1 Planctomycetota bacterium
TTCCTGCTGGGGATCGCGACGTTTTTCACGCTGTTGATCTTCGTGTTAATCGTCTATTTCGCGTGGAAATATCGGCGCGGAGCGCGCGTCGATCGCAGCCAGGCGGCGGGAGAGCGCTTTTGGATCCTGGAAGCCACTTGGACGCTCATCCCATTTGCGCTCATGATGCTTTTTTTCGCGTGGGGCGCCGAGCTGTTTTTCAATCTCCATCGTCCACCACCGGACTGCATCGAAATCAACGTGCTGGCCAAACAATGGATGTGGAAGATCCAGCACGCCGATGGCCAGCAGGAGATCAACGCGTTGCACATTCCAGTCGGCAAGCCGGTCAAGTTGCGGATGATTTCCGAAGACGTCATCCATAGCTTTTTTGTCCCCAACTTTCGCGTCAAACAGGACGTGCTGCCGGGACGCTACACGACCATTTGGTTTCAACCGACGAAAACAGGCCGCTATCACCTGTTCTGCGCGGAGTACTGCGGCACGAGCCATTCCCGCATGACAGGCGAAATTATTGTGCAAGAGCCGGCCGACTACGCCGACTGGCTGCAAGGCGGAAGGACGGACTCGCCGGTCGCGGCGGGGCAGAAACTGTTCGAGCAGTTTCGCTGCGGCACATGTCACGACAATCCCGCGAATCGCCTTTGCCCGCCGCTGATAGGCATCTACGGCCGCACCGTGACTTTGAACGATGGCCAGACGGTTACCGCCGACGAAAGCTATCTGCGTGAGTCGATTCTCGATCCCACCGCCAAGGTCGTCGCCGGCTACCAACCGATCATGCCGACGTTCAAGGGCCAGATCGACGAGGAAGGGATCTTCCAGTTGATCGACTACCTGAAATCGCTCCAAGCACCACAAACCGCGACGCAGCAAACCGAGGCGCAGCAAAAAACCGCGCCGCAACCCGACGCACCGCAACCCGACACACCACCAACCGCCGCACCCAGTGAAACGCCCCCCTCAGAGCCTCAAGGCGAAGCTAAAACTCCCAACACAACGGACGCCCAGCCATGAGCACGGCCGAATTGCCTAAACGCCACTACTTGAACGCGAACTACAACGTGTGGTCGTGGCTGCTAACCACCGACCACAAGCGGATCGCCATCTTGTATATGATCTCGCTGACGTTCTTCTTCTTCGTCGGCGGAGTGGCGGCGATCTTGTTTCGCCTGGAACTGATGACGCCGCAAGGCGACCTGGTGATTTCCGAAACCTATAACCGGCTGTTCACGCTGCACGGCGTGGTGATGGTCTTTTTCTTTTTAATCCCGTCGATTCCCGCCGTGCTGGGCAACTTTCTCTTGCCGATGATGATCGGCGCTCGCGATCTGGCTTTCCCCAAGCTCAACCTGCTGAGCTGGTACCTGTTCATGGCCGGCGGGCTCTTGGCCATCGCGGCGATCATCGGCGGCGGCGTCGATACCGGGTGGACGTTCTACACCCCTTACAGCACGACCTACGCCAATAGCCAGGTCATGGCGATGGCGCTGGGGATCTTCGTGGCCGGCTTTTCCTCGATTCTGACCGGGCTGAATTTCATCGTCACCACCCACACCATGCGGGCGCCGGGAATGACCTGGTTCCGTATGCCGCTGTTTGTCTGGGGACAATACGCCACGAGCATCATCTTCGTGTTGGGAACGCCTGTGCTGGCGATTACGCTCGCGCTGATCGCGTTGGAGCGTGGCCTGGGCATTGGCATTTTCGACCCGCGGCTCGGCGGCGATCCGTTGTTGTTTCAACACCTGTTCTGGTTCTACTCGCACCCGGCGGTTTACATCATGGTGCTGCCGACAATGGCGGTCATCAGCGAAATCGTCCCCTGCTTTGCCCGCAAGCGAATCTTCGGTTACAGGTTCGTCGCTTTTTCCAGCGTGGCCATCGCGGTGCTGAGCTTTCTGGTGTGGGGGCATCACATGTTCGTCAGCGGCCAGTCGCTCTACGCCGGGCTGGTGTTTTCGTTCTTCAGCATGTTGGTGGCGGTCCCCTCGGCCATCAAGGTCTTCAACTGGACCGCGACGTTGTACAAAGGCTCGATCTCGCTGGACACGCCGATGCTCTACGCCTTGGGCTTCATCGGGCTGTTCACCATCGGCGGACTGACCGGCGTGTTTTTGGCCACGACCGCCATCGACGTGCATGTTCACGACACCTATTTCATCGTCGCCCATTTCCACTACATCATGGTAGGCGGCGCGGTGATGGGCTACCTCGGCGGCATTCATTTCTGGTGGCCAAAAATGACCGGCCGCATGTATCCCGAAATGTGGGGGCGCGTCTCGGCGGTCATTATCTTCATCGGCTTCAACCTCACCTTCTTCCCCCAATTCATCCTGGGTTATCTCGGTATGCCGCGGCGCTATCACGTCTACGCCGAGGAGTTTCAGGTTCTCAATGTAATGTCTTCCGCCGGCGCATCCATTTTGGGATTCGGGTATCTGATTCCGCTGGTGTACCTGCTCTGGTCACTGAAATACGGCCGGATCGCCGGTCCCAACCCCTGGGGCGCCAAGGGGCTGGAATGGATGACCCCCTCGCCGCCGCCGACGTTCAATTTCGACGAGACCCCCATCGTCACCGAAGAAGCCTATGCCTATCCGCCGCTGTCCGACGAGCCCCTGCCCGACGACTTCCTGTCCGACGTTCCGGTGGCGGACGAGCAACGCGAACCTCTTAGAAGTTGATCCCCATGAGCACCGCCAATACCCACGTCGCCCATCACTATGACGACGCCGAGCAGCAGTTCGATGCGGCCCGCCTGGGCATGTGGATCTTCCTCGCGACGGAAGTCATGTTCTTCGGCGGCATGTTCACCGGCTACACGACCTGCCGGTTCATGTATCCCGCCGCGTTCGCCGAGGGGAGTTCCCACATGCAACTGCTGGCCGGCACGTTGAACACCGCCGTGCTCCTGCTGAGCAGTCTCACCATGGCCCTGGCTGTGCGGAGTGTGCAGGTCAATCGGCCGGCGGTGGCTGTGCGCTTGCTAATGGTGACGCTGGTGCTGGGCTTCGTCTTTCTCGGCATCAAGGGTTATGAGTATGCGACGAAGTTCGCTGAGCACCACGTTCCCGGGGCGGCCTTTTCCTTGGGCGAAGCGCACAATCCGGCGGTCAACCCGCAGCACGTCGAGCTGTTTTTCGCGTTCTATTTTCTGCTGACCGGCTTTCACGCCCTGCACATGCTCATCGGCGTGACGATCGTCGCCATCGTCGCCGTGCAGACCTGGCGCGGACAGTTTTCCTCGGCATACTTCACGCCGCTGGAAATCACGGGACTGTACTGGCACTTCGTCGATATCGTGTGGGTCTTTCTGTTCCCCTTGCTCTACTTGATTCATTGACCATGGCCGACAACTCCTTGCGATTCACCTCGCATCACATCGTTCCGGTGAAAACATACACGCTCGTGTTCATCGCGCTGCTCGTGCTGTTGGCACTCACCGTCCTCGCAGCGCGGATCGAGCACGGCGTGTTGAACCTGGTCGTGGGGCTGTCGATCGCGGTCACGAAAGCCGCCTTGATCGTGCTCTACTTCATGCATCTCCGCTACAACAGCTTCGTCGTTCGCATGGTCGCCATGGCCGGCGTGTTGTGGCTAGCCATTTTGATCACGATCACAATGGCCGACTATCTCACGCGCTCGTAAGGCCGGTGCATTCCGCCTCACCCGCGGCATGACATTTGCCCCACAGTACTTGAACCGTTTCCAAACCCCTGCCGCTCTTTGTTCACAACCGTTTGGCGTCGATGTCCCACGCTCCCCCAATTACAACCCTGTTTCTCGACATCGGTGGTGTATTGCTCACCAACGGGTGGGATCGGCAGGCGCGGGCGCGGGCGGCACAACAATTTCAACTCGACCACGAAGAGCTTCACGAGCGCCATCATCTGACCTTTGACACTTACGAAGTAGGCAAGCTGAGCCTGAACGAGTACCTGGAGCGGGTTGTATTTTATGAGCAGCGTTCGTTCTCGCGCCAGGAGTTCCGCGAGTTCATGTTTGCTCAATCGCAGGCCCTCCCGGAGATGATGGCGCTGGCGCGGCGACTCAAGCAACTTAATCAGGTGCGCGTGGCCGCGGTGAGCAATGAAGGCCGCGAACTGACGGAACATCGGATTGCGACATTTGGACTGGCCGAAATCTTCGATTTCTTCATTTCGTCCTGCTTCGTGCACTATCGCAAGCCGGATGCGGATATCTATCGCGTGGCGCTTGATATCGCCCAAGCGCAACCGAGCGAGGTGGTCTATATCGACGATCGCTCGATGTTTGTCGACGTTGCGAGCGGCCTGGGTATCCATGGTGTCTGCCATCAATCGTGCGCAGCGACGCGCGTGCGTTTGATGGCGTTCGGATTGCAATGTTGAGCGTGCGGCGGCGCGCCGCTGTATGGTGGCGCGGCCACACATTACCTTTCGCGAGTTAGCAGGAGCCTGGAACAATGACGACTGAAAAATTCGATATCGCGATGGTGGGCCTGGGAGTGATGGGGCGCAATCTCGTTTTGAACATCGCCGACCACGGCTTCTCGGTGGCAGGCTATGACCTGGATCAGGAAAAGGTCGAGGCCCTGCGGCAAGAGGGCGCAGGCAAACCGGTGTTGGCGGTCACGGCCTTGGCGGATCTGATCGCCGCGCTCAAGCAGCCCCGCGCCATCATCATGTTGGTTCCCGCCGGGCCGCCGGTGGACGCCGTCATTCGCGACTTGCTGCCGCACTTGTCCGCCGGAGATTTAATCATCGACGGCGGCAACTCCCACTTCAGTGATACGGACTTACGAGCGAAGGAAGTCACGAGCCGCGGCTTGGGCTATTTAGGCGTAGGCATTAGCGGCGGGGCCTCCGGCGCGCGCCACGGTCCCAGCATGATGCCGGGGGGCAGCGCGTCGATGTACGCGCGCGTGCGGCCGATCTTCGAGGCGGCGGCGGCCAAGGTGGACGGCGACCCTTGCGTTACGTTTCTCGGGCCACGCTCCGCCGGCCACTACGTGAAAATGGTTCACAACGGCATCGAATACGCCATCATGCAGTTGATTGCCGAAACCTATGATCTGCTCAATCGCGGCGCGGGTCTGTCCAACGATCAGCTCGCCGAGACGTATGCGCAGTGGAACGACACGGATGTCGGCGGATTTCTCGTGGAGATCACCGCGCACATTTTCCGCCAACCGGACGACCGCTCCTGCCAGCGGTTGATCGATGTGATTCTGGACGAAGCCAAACAAAAGGGGACGGGGTTGTGGACTTCGCAAGAAGCGATGGCATTGCAAGTTCCCGCCCCCACGATCGACATGGCCGTCGCGATGCGCGATTTGTCGGTGCTGAAAGAACAGCGAGAGGCGGCCAGCAAGGTGTTGCCCGCCACCGTTGGGACGTACGAAGGAAACCAGGAAGAGCTGAAATCGCAACTGCGCGAGGCGCTCTACGTGGGCATGCTCGTCGCGTTCGCGCAAGGGCTGGCGCTGCTGCGCCACGCGTCCGATCAGTACGAGTATGACCTTCAGTTGGAGGACGTGGCGCGCATTTGGCGTGGCGGGTGCATTATTCGCGCCAAGATGCTGGAAGACATTCGCAGCGCTTACCAGCGGCGTGGCGATCTCACGAATTTGTTGCTCGACGAACCACTCGCCACCAAAGTCAAGAGCCGCCACGAAGGCCTGCGCGCGATCGTCCGCACCGCCGCGGCGCTCCGCATTCCCACGCCTGGTTTCATGGTCTCGCTGGCCTACCTCGACGCCTATCGAAGCCCCTGGCTGCCCGCGAACCTGATCCAGGCCCAACGCGACTACTTCGGCGCGCATACTTACGAGCGAATCGATCGCAAAGGCGTGTTTCATACCCAATGGAATACCTAGCGACCATCCAAACCCCCCGTTTCTAGCATCGCGAGACTCCCTGAACAGCGCCTCTTCGTTTGTTGTTTTGTGTCACCATCCCCGTGCGAAGTGGCCGCAACTGGCACGCCATTTGCAACGCTGTACCTGCGTTGTTATGAGGAGTACATCCGATGTCGAGCGAAAACAGTGAACTAGGTCTGAAATCAGAACTGAGTCGTTTTGAGACGCAGTTGGAAACGCCAGTAGTGCCGGGTGAACTGCCTGTTTGGCTGCAGGCGGTGGAAGAAGCGTTGTCCACGCTTATTCCGGATCTGCGCACGTGCATCGATAACCGGCATCGAGCGACGATTGAAGAGATCGCGAAACAAGATCAAGAATTGCTCACGCGTGTTGAGCAGCTCAAGAGCGAGGACCGAGCGATTCTTCAAGAGGCCGAGCGGCAAGTCGCTTTGGTTTCGTCGCTTGCCGAGCAAGGCGACAAGCTGGAACCCGACGAAGGCCATGTCGCCCAGGCCGTGAGAAAAATCGTGGATGAAGGATTGCAGCTTGTTATTCGCATTCGCAAACAGGAAGCCGCCATCAGCACTTGGTTCATGGAAGCCTTTGACCGCGACAGCGGTGTGGCGGACTAAGCATGAACGGTGAAGTTGTCACCCACGGCGACATGGTTGCCGCGGCCAGTGAGTCAAGCGCGGCCGCTGCCGGCAAATCGCCTGCGACGACGCTCGGGGCCGCGCCGCAGGTCAGCCTCGCCGCTTCGATGCTAGCGGCGCTGGGTGTGGTCTATGGCGACATCGGCACCAGTCCGCTGTATGCGCTGCGCGAGTGTTTTCATGGCCCGCTAGCGCTGCCGGCGAGCGTCGGAAATATTCTCGGCGTGTTGTCGCTCATCTTTTGGGCACTATTGCTGATTATCTCCTTGAAGTACCTGACGTTTGTCATGCGGGCGGATAACGACGGCGAAGGGGGAATCCTGGCTTTGATGGTGCTCGCGAGCCAGAAACTGAAGTCGGTGAGGCAAAGCTGGGTCGTGATGATCCTCGGCCTCTTCGGCGCGGGGCTGCTGTATGGAGATGGCATCATCACGCCGGCCATCTCGGTGCTCAGCGCGGTCGAGGGTCTGCGCGTCGCGTCCCCTTCGCTGGGAGCGTTGGTGCTCCCGATTACCGTCGGAATCCTGGTCGCGTTGTTTGTTTTGCAACATCGCGGCACCGCGCGCGTGGGGCGACTGTTCGGTCCGGTCATGATTGTGTGGTTTGGGTTGCTCGGCATACTGGGCTTGGGTGCGATCGTGCGCCATCCGGCCGTGCTCGGCGCCGTTAGCCCGCATCACGCCGTGATGTTCTTTGTCCGCAATCAACTTGGCGGATTTTTGATTTTGGGCGCGGTGTTCTTGGTCGTCACTGGCGGCGAGGCGCTCTATGCGGACATGGGGCATTTCGGAGCGCGGCCCATCCGCTGGGCGTGGTTCGCGTTCGTCCTGCCGGCGCTGGTCGTGAACTACTTTGGACAGGGCGCCTTGCTGATTGCCGAGCCTAGCGCTGTGGATAACCCCTTCTACCATCTCGCCCCCGCCTGGCTGCAGTATCCGCTCGTGGCCCTGGCCATGGCCGCCACCGTGATTGCCTCCCAGGCGGTCATCACGGGCGCGTTCTCGCTGGCCTATCAGGCTGTCCACCTCGGGCTGTCGCCGCGGATGGCCGTCGTGCATACCTCCAAGGATGAGCGCGGACAAGTCTACGTGCCGCTGGTCAACTGGGTTCTCCTGGTCGCGGTTGTGGGGCTGGTGCTGGTGTTTCAGTCGTCGAGCAATCTGGCCTCGGCCTACGGTATGGCGGTCACGACCACAATGGTCATCACCGCTCTGTTGCTGTATGTTGTCGCGCGACAGCAGTGGGGTTGGTCGGCGCTGCTCGCGGCAAGTGTGGTGGGCCTGATTCTACTGGTTGACCTTGGCTTCTTCACGGCGAACCTGGCCAAGGTGTTGTCAGGCGGTTGGTTGCCCCTGCTGGTTGGGATTGGTGTTTGCGTACTCATGACCACGTGGCAGCGGGGACGCGAACTTGTGGATAGCAACATTCAGCCGCAACAGGTCGATGCGAACCTGTTGTTCGCCGCCGAAATCGCTGCGGATCCGCCGCACCTCGTCGCGATGCCGGCCGTTTATTTGACGTCGAGCGCCGGCGGAATTCCCTTGGCTCTGATTCACAACCTGCACCACAACCGAGTGCTCCATCAGCCGCTGGCTATTCTGAGCCTCGTGACCGAGCGACGGCCCTATGTGCCGCTCGACGAACGGCTGGAGTTCAAGCGATTGGACCAGAACATGTATCGACTGGTCGCGCATTATGGGTTCAAACAGAAACACAATGTGCCGAATATTTTGGATCAATGTCGGCAGTACGATGTCGACTTCACGGGACCAGAGACAACATTTTTTCTTGGCCACCTTGTGTTCGACGTGACCGGCAATCGGGGCCTGAGTCGCTGGCGCAAGCGGCTGTTCGCGTGGATGGCGAAGAACGCCCGCGACGCCAGTAAATACTTCGGCATTCCAGCAACTCAGGTGATCGAAATCGGCTCGCGACTGGAGATTTGATGATGATCTAAACTAGAGGGAACGGAAGCTGTTCCCCGATCGGCCGCCACGGCTACGCCTGGCGTGAGCCGAGCGGCGCGATGACGGAGTGTTTCGCTCCATTTCAAGTTTCTGGGGCAACCGACGAAAGCTGTACTCACGATGCCATTGCAGATACAAACGCATTTTTTCCGTCGGGCCTTGGCAGTCTGCGTGTTGCTCGTCTGCCTGACGGCGCTTGCGGCCTGGTATTTACACCATTCACCGCGCGTCTTCTCAGGCGTGGCGCTGCTGCTGTTTGGCGTGGGCGGCGCACTGGCTGGATTGCTCGCAGGCACCATCTTCGCTTATTTCGTGCAGCGGCGGTTGCTCGACATTCAACGCGCGCTGACGCGCGTGGAGCAACTCGCCACGCTCGGTCGCGTCGCGGCGGCCCTGGCGCACGAACTCCGTAATCCGCTCACATCCATGCGGATCATTACCCAATCCGCGACAACCAGCGACAACCAGGTCTCGCTTGACACGCGAGACTTCTCGATCCTGGTGCAGGAGATCGAACGTCTGGATAGTTCGATTCAGACCTTCCTCGACTATGCCAGGCCGCCGCATCCAGAGAAGCGCCCCTGCATCGTGCAATCGCTGGTCCGCCAGACCGCGGCCCTCGTCGAGCGCCGCGCGGCCCAGACCGGCGTGGAGATTCATTACGATTTGCCGCCTGAGCCGCTTGAATTCGAAGCGGATCCGGGACAGATGAAACAAGTTCTGCTGAACCTCCTGATCAATGCCTTGGACGCCTCGCCTGGTGGAGGAGTGGTGACAGTGCGGTCTCGAGTAGCGTCATTAGGGAACGGCTCGATGACAAGCGCTGAGCGGTCGCAATTTCGAGAACTCGTGGAAATCGAGATCGCCGACACCGGCAGCGGTTTGCCAGATAGCTTGGGAGATCGGATTTTCGATGCGTTCGTCAGCACCAAGGAAACGGGGACGGGATTGGGGTTGGCCATCTGCCGGCGTATCATCGAAGAACATGACGGTGAAATTAATGCCGAAAATGCACCCGGCGGCGGCGCGGTGTTTACCGTGCGCCTCCCGAAAACGCCGCGCGCGCTGACGCGGCAGCCTTCCACCCCCGCCGCGCCAACCGGCCCTCGAACCGGAGAGCCCTGATGCCAACTTTATTGATCGTCGACGACGAACCCAACGTCCTCTACCTGTTGGAAAAACACTTGCGGTCGGAAACCGTGAAAGTCGTCACGGCGGAATCGGCCAAGGTGGGGATCGAGTTGGTCAAACTCCACCAACCGGACGCCGTGGTGCTCGACGTGCGGCTTCCCGATATGTCTGGACTCGACGCCTTCAACGTGATGCGCGCGATCGACTCGCGGCTGCCGGTCATCATCATCACCGCGCACGCGACCACCGAGACGGCCATCGAAGCCATGAAGCGCGGCGCTTTTGAATACCTGCTCAAGCCGATTGACCTTCACGAATTGCGCAGCGCCGTGGCCAGCGCGTTGGAACTGAGCCGCCTGAGCCGCGTCCCTGCGGTGTTCGATCAAACCGAAACAGGCGCCGCGACCGCCGCGGACCGCATCGTCGGCCTGTCCCCTTCGATGCAGCAGGTTTACAAAGATATCGGCCGCGTGGCGCCGCAGGATGTGAACGTGCTCGTGCTCGGCGAAAGCGGCACCGGCAAGGAGCTTGTGGCCCGCGCGATCTATCAACATAGCACCCGCACGACCAAGCCGTTTCTGGCGATCAATTGCGCCGCGATTCCTGAACCACTGCTGGAAAGCGAACTCTTCGGCCACGAGAAAGGCGCGTTTACCGGCGCGGATCGTCGCCGTATTGGCAAGTTTGAACAAGCCGATCAAGGAACCATCTTCCTGGACGAGATTGGCGATATGACGATGGCCACGCAGGCCAAAATTTTGAGGTTGCTGCAAGACGGCCGCTTCGAGCGCGTCGGGGGCAATCAAACGATCGCCACCGATGTGCGTATCATTGCGGCCACCAATCATGACCTGCACGAAACGATCGCGGCAGGCCGTTTTCGCGAAGACTTGTACTATCGGCTCAGTGTGTTCGCGCTCCACTTGCCGCCGCTGCGCGAGCGGATGGAAGACCTGCCGTTGCTGGTTGAACATTTCGCCAAGCGCTTTGGAGCGCAATTGCACAAACACGTGGCGTCCATTCCGCCCGAAGCGCTGCGCCTGCTCGCCAGATACGATTGGCCAGGCAACGTGCGCGAACTGCAAAGCGCGATCAAATATGCGATTGTGCAAATGACGAGCGACGTCCTGTTGCCGACCTGTCTGCCTGACGGCATCCGCGGAGTGACCCCCGCGCGGCTCCCTGACGCGGCCTATTTGTCGGCCGGAATGATCGACGTGGCAGGGATGGTGAAGCATCTCGCGGACAGTGGCCACGAAGATATCTATCGCGAAGTCCACAACGTCGTGGACCGGATTGTGCTCGAAGAACTCCTCCGCCGCGTCGACGGCAATCAAGTCGCCGCCAGTCGCTTGTTGGGCATCTCGCGCACCACGCTGCGCAACAAGCTCGAATCCCTGGGATTGGAAGCCCATGAAGAACAACCGCCGGAAAAAGCAAAATAAGGAGCGTCGGCTAAATAGCCTTCTGGTGTTGTGAATCCTAACCCAATGTCCCCAGCAATCGCAGAGAATTTGACTGGCGGTGCGGATTTCCCAAGTTTTCTCGGTGGTGAACTCGTGTAAGTCGGGCTTGCGACAATGTTGCCCAGCGGCATGGAAAGCGGAAGGCTGCCGAAGAACGGCGAAACCGTTGCGAGTAGTGGGCCGATGCCAGTCGCGTTGCTTAGAGTTTGCCCAGGATAAATGGATGAATGCAAGAACACGGCAAAGAGCACGGCGCCAACCCAGAACAGAGCTAGCGGTAGTAGGGCGGCAGGAAGGAGAAGCAAGTTCGATTGGCCCTTGCGTCGCCATAAAGCGCGTCTGGAATAGCGGTCAGGTGCAACGCATTGTTGGAGCGCCTTCGCTTACGCCGTAAGTTTCTTGGCGATCCTTGCAACGTGCTCTCCCTGGTAATGCGCTCCCGCAAGCTCATTCTCGCTCGGAACACGGCTTCCATCGCCACCGGCGATAGTGGATGCGCCATATGGAGAACAACCGCTGATCTCATCCATGGTCATCTGCCCTTGGAACGCATATGGCAGACCAACAATTATCATGCCTTGATGCAATAGGGTAACATGAAAAGTGAGAATCGTTGATTCTTGCCCGCCGTGCTGAGTGTTTGAGCTGGTGATAACGCTTCCCACTTTCCCGACCAACGCTCCGCTCATCCACAGTTGCCCCGTAGCATCAAGGAACTGTCGCATCTGGCCGCACATATTGCCAAAACGAGTCGGTGTTCCAAAAATGATTGCATCGGCGTCGCCCAGTTCATCTATGGTACATACAGGCACATTGGCCTGCAGTTTCTGAGCATCAACCGCTCCCATTTTTTCTAACACCTCCTGGGGTAGAGTCTCTGGAACTCTGCGGAGTGTGACGTCCGCATTCCCCACCGACCGTGCGCCTTCTGCGGCTGCTTCTGCTAGCTTATAGACGTGCCCATACATCGAGTAGTAAACGACCAATACTTTCATAAAAATCTCCTTTTGGGGTTCCAACAACTCAAGCTCAGCGACCTGGCGCACGCAACGATTGCAACCGCGGTGCTCTCGCCTGGTTAGGCATCGTCGTCGTCATGGTAATGGCCCAATATCAACGACGAAATCCTGCATGGCATGCTGTCGAACTTCGTTTTCGAATGCTCAGTATACTCCCTGCAAGGTTGTCAGCTTAACACTTAGCCTGCGCGGAGTAGGTCTGTATGCGGCCCTCTGGGACGACATTTGCAAAACCAAACTCGCAACTGCAAAATCGGCGCGTCGGGCTGCTCGATAGGCGCTTGCTTTTGAGGCGCAAAAGCCCCCGTGTTTGCAGTCGGCCTACGCGGCCTGTGCGCGGGGCGGCACGGGTTCTCATCTGTGCTTGCAATCTGTTGTGATTTAAGGACTTACGGCGAGAACAAAACGTCGTGGGGCCATTGTGAACCAGGCCCAAATCGGCTATATTTCCACTTTGCGCCACGGACTGACGTTCTGCCCTGGGGGAGTGGTCTTTTCCACCTCCCTTGGGCCTGCTATTTCCTCCACGGAAAGGACCTACGGTTGTCCACCGATTCGACCCTCCCGCCTGATGGGCAAGACCCCGCCGACGCCATGCCTGAGAATGGCGACGGCGACGGCACTCGTATATTGAATCAGTCGATCGAGGACGAGCTGAAGGAGAGCTATCTCACGTACGCGATGAGCGTGATCGTGAGCCGCGCCTTGCCGGACGTGCGTGATGGCCTCAAGCCTTCGCAGCGCCGCATCCTGGTTGCGATGGACGACCTCAACCTCAGTCCCGGCGCGTCGCGCGTCAAATGCGCCAAAATCTCCGGCGATACCAGCGGCAATTATCACCCGCACGGCGAGTCGGTCATCTATCCCACGCTGGTCCGCATGGCCCAAGAGTGGAACATGCGGCACGTGCTGATCGACAAGCAAGGCAACTTCGGCTCGATCGCCGGCCTGCCGCCTGCGGCCATGCGATATACGGAAGCCCGCTTGTCCCCCGTCGCGGCAATGATGCTCGACGATTTGAAGCTCGACACGGTCGATTACCTGCCGACCTACGACGAGCGGAACACCGAGCCGGTCGTGCTGCCGAGCAAGTTTCCCAACCTGCTCGTCAACGGCGCGCAAGGCATTGCCGTCGGCATGGCGACCTCCATCCCGCCCCACAACTTACGCGAAGTCTGCGACGCGATGATCCGCGTCATCGACGAGCCCGACGTCTCGCCGCACGACCTGCTCGACATCGTCCCCGGCCCCGACTTCCCCACCGGCGGCATCATCATGGGGCGAATGGGGATCCGCCGCGCTTACCTCACCGGCCGCAGCACAATCTCGCTGCGTGCACGGGCGAGGATTGAAGAATACAAGAAAGACCGCTACCGCATCGTCATTTCCGAAGTTCCCTATCAGCAATTCCGCGATAACATCATCGAGAAAATCGCCGACCTGGTGAACGACGACCGCATCAAAGGGATCAGCGGCGTGCGGGACGAAAGCGATTTGAAGGAGCCGGTGCGGATCATCGTCGAACTCAAACGCGACGCCGATCCGGAAATCGTCCTCAATCAGCTCTATCAGTTCTCGCCGCTGCAACAATCCGTCTCGATCATTCTGCTCGCGCTGGTCGATGGTAAGCCGCGACTGCTCCCGTTCAAGGACATCCTGACCGAGTTTTTGCGCCATCGCGCCACGGTCATTCGCCGCCGCACGCAGTTCCTCCTCTCCAAGGCCCGCAAGCGCAAGCACACCGTCGAAGGTCTGCTGCTCGCGTTGGCCGATATCGACGAAATTATTCGTGTCATCCGCAGTTCCAGCAGTCAGGCCGAAGCCAAGCAGCGTTTGATGGGGATCGTCGCCCCCGCGTCGATGCTCCAGCGGGCACTAGGCGAGGAAGGCTTTCAGCAGTTTCAAACGGAGCGCGGCGTCGCCGATGGCTACTCCCTCACCGCTGTGCAGACGGACGCCATCCTCCGCATGACGCTCGGCCAGTTGGTCAACCTCGAACAAGAGCGCCTGGCGAAAGAACACGCCGAACTGCTTGCCGAGATTACCGAATATCTGCGCATTCTCGCGGACGACCGCAATATTCTGGCGATCATTCGCGAAGACCTGGTCCTGGTGCGTGACAAGTTCGGCGACAATCGGCGGACCGAAATCAACGAGCAGGAAACCGGCAAGATCGATTACGAAGACCTGCTCGAAGAGGAGATGATGGTCGTCTCGATCAGCCATCGAGGCTACATCAAGCGCACCCCGTCCAGCGTCTACCGCGCGCAGCGCCGCGGCGGCAAGGGGCTCAAGGGAGCGACCGTCGAAGACGAAGATCCGATCGAGCACTTGTTCGTCGCCAGCACGCACGACTATCTCTTGTTCTTCACCAACAAAGGGAAGGTCTACTGGCAAAAGGTGTATGACTTGCCGGAACTGCGGCGCGAGTCCAAGGGACGGGCGATCGTCAACTTGCTCAGCCTGGCCGAAGGGGAAAGCATCGCCGAATGCCTGGCGATTCGCGACTTCAACCTGCCGGACCATTACCTCATGATGGCCACGCGCAAGGGGCTGGTGAAGAAGACATCGCTCGAACAGTACAGCCGCCCCAAACGCGGCGGCATCATCGCCATCAAGCTCCGCGAGGATGACGAACTGGTCGACGTCGTCCTCACCAAGCCTGGAGACGAAGTCCTCTTGGCCACGTCCAAAGGCATGGCGATTCGCTTCAAGCAGACCGACGCCCGCGCCATGGGGCGCAACACGTCTGGCGTCAAAGGGGTCTCGCTCAAGAAGGACGACGCCCTGGTCGGCATGGTCGTCGCGAATCCAGAAGAAACGCTCCTCACCGTCTGCGAAAAAGGCTTCGGTAAACGGACGCCGTTTGGACCAAATGAGGAAGCTGCCGAGGAAGTCGACGAGACGGCCGAAGATGTCGCCGCGGACGATGTCTCCGCTGAAATCACCGACGAAGAATCGCCGGATGCGGCGGATGATGCATTGCCTGAAGATAGCGGCGTCGAAGATGAAAATGGTGACGAGAGCGCCGACAATCCTTCCGGTCAACGCTATCGCACACAGCGGCGCGGCGGCCAAGGCGTGCGCGACATCAAAACGACCACGCGCAACGGGCGGGTAATTAGCGTCGTCAGCGTCACCGACACGGACGAAGTCCTGATGATGACCGCTCGCGGCAAGATTCAGCGGATCAAGGTCAGCGACATCAACGTCATCGGCCGCAATACCCAAGGGGTGCGGATCATGAACGTGGACGACGAAGACGCACTCGCGGCCGTCGTGTGCGTGCCGCAAGAGGAAAGCGACAACGGCGCAGCCGACGAAGAGCCCGGCTCCGCATCCACTCCCGAACCCGCCCCCGAGTAGATTTCAAGCCCTGTATGAAAACGCATCTCGCCCTGCGAGTTGCCTGTCTATGCGCCACTAATACCTCTGCACCACGAAAGGGAACCGCCTGCATGCCCAGCGCTCTCATCACCGGCGTCACCGGACAGGACGGCGCCTACCTGGCTGAATGGTTGCTCGAGCAAGGCTACACGGTGCATGGCATGGTGCGCCGCGCCAGCACCGAGAACTTCGAGCGCATCAACCACCTCCGCGACCGCATCGCCCTGCATCAGGCCGATCTCTTGGATCAGCTCTCGCTTGTGCGACTCGTCGAAGCGACCCAGCCGGACGAAGTCTATAACCTCGCGGCGCAAAGCTTCGTGCCCACCAGTTTCGACCAGCCGCTCTTGACCGGCGACTTTACCGCGCTGGGGGTCACGCGCGTGCTGGAGGCGATCCGCACCGTCAACCGCAAGATTCGTTTCTACCAGGCCTCGAGCAGCGAAATGTTCGGCAAGGTGCAGGAAGAACCGCAGACCGAGAAGACTTCCTTCTGGCCGCGCAGTCCTTACGGCGTGGCGAAAGTCTACGGCTACTGGATCACTGTCAACTATCGCGAAAGCTACGACATCTTCGCGGCCAACGGCATCCTCTTCAATCACGAATCCCCCCGCCGCGGCAAGGAATTCGTCACCCGCAAAATCACAGACGCCGTCGCGCGCATCAAGCTGGGCGTGCAGCAGCAGTTGCGGCTCGGCAATCTCGCAGCCAAACGCGATTGGGGCTTTGCAGGCGACTACGTCCGCGCGATGTGGTTGATGCTGCAACATCACGAGCCGGACGACTACGTCGTGGCGACGAACGAAGATCACACGGTGCAGGAGTTTGTCGAACTCGCGTTTGAACATGTCGATCTCGATTGGCAAAAGTACGTCGTCGTCGATCCGGCCTTTTATCGCCCGGCCGAAGTCCACACGCTCCGCGGCGACGCGACCAAGGCCCGCGAAGTGCTGGGTTGGCAAGTGGAGGTGAGCTTCCCCGAGCTCGTGCGGATGATGGTCGACGCCGACCTCAAGAGCATCGAGCGCGAGTTGCGGAACCAGCGCGACGCTTAGAATGTAAGTCGGATTGGCTGCCAGCCTCTCCGACCTGTCGTGCGCGCCCTCGGCGGCGCGTTATGAGCGAACACGCAAGGATGAACCTATGAAAGCCTTCATTACCGGCATCGCAGGCTTCGCCGGAGCGCACCTGGCCGAACACCTGCTCGACAGCGGCGATGGCGTGTGCGGCGCGACGCTCAGTGGCGCGTGGACCAACGGCGCCGGATCCGCGGCGCTGGCGGATCGTGTCACCGGGCTGCCGCTATTCGCGTGGGATATTGGCGACCCGTGTCCGCCGCAACTGGTGGAGAAGCTCACCACCTTCGCTCCCACGGTGATCTATCATCTCGCCGCAATCAGTAAAGCGACTGCTTGCGGCGTGACCGAGCCGACGCCGCTGGCCCAGCGCATCAACGTGCAAGGGACGCAGCACGTTCTGGCGCTCGCGGCGCAGCTCCCTTCGCGGCCGCGCGTTGTTGTGGTCAGCAGCAGTTATGTATATGGGCCGGCCGTGAGCCAGGAGCAAACGTTTGCGGAGTCCGACCCGCCGCACCCCAGCGGCGGCTACGGCCGCACCAAGCTCGCCGCCGAAGAGTGCGTCGCCCAAGCGCTCGCCGAGCACAACGTGGTCGCCGTGATCGCGCGCGCGTTTCAACACGCCGGCCCACGGCAGGATCCGCAATTCATGCTTGCCGAATGGTGCCAACAGTTCGCCGCCGATAGCGCCGCGCCGGTGGTGATGCACAACAGCCACACGTGGATCGATCTGTCGGACGTGCGGGATGTCGTCCGCGCCTATCGCGTGCTCGCGGAGCATGGCGAGTGCGGCGAAGTCTACAACGTCGGCAGCGGCGTCGCCCGTACATCCGGCGACATCTTCGCGCAACTGTTGCAAATGGCCGATCCCGGCCGCCTGATTGAAATCCGTTCCACCGCCACGAAGTACACTCCAATCGCCGACCTGCACAAGATCACGTCCCAGCTTGGCTGGCGACCGCACATCCCGCTAGCGCAGACGTTGCTGGAGACATTGGAGTGGTTTCGGGAGCGCCAGCGGAAAGAATGCCAGGGAGAATGATCAGGAAACCTACCATCCATGCTCCAATCCGCGCGCAAGTCGGTTTTGGTCACGACTTCATGCAATGGTGGGGCTTGAACTACCCAATTCGTTGCCCCAGCCGTTCGGCCAAGCGCCTTAACGGTCCGCTGGAATCCTTCACGCCGATGTGGGCCTGGATGAGGCTGTAGGCAGTGGTGTCGGACCAGGCTTTGTTCAAGGCGGAGTCGAACTCAGCTTCCGTGCGGACTTCGTAGCCGGCGCCGCCGCCGAGTAGTTCCGGGAGTTTGGCGTAGTTCCAGGGGTGAATCTCGTTGTACTCCCAGTCACCGGGGTGAAGGATCCGCTCGGTGCCGTAGCCGTGGTTATCGAGGACGATGATCAGCGGATTGTAGCCGCGGCGGAGGATGTTCGAGATTTCCATGCCGGTCATTTGAAACGCGCCATCTCCGCAGATCACCACGACGCGATGATCCGGCCGCGCGACGTTCGCCCCCAGCGCCGCTGGAACCGCGAAACCCATCGACGTGTAATACGCAGGACTGAGAAACTCCGTTCGCCCGCGAATGTGCAGTTCAGAAGCGCCGAACAGTGAATCGCCAATGTCGGCGATCACGATGGTATCTTCCTGCAACTGTTCGTTGAGCCGCGCGAAAAGGCGCGTGACCGTGAGCTCGCGGTCCGGTTGCAGCTCAAACTTCGCCTGATCGGGGCGAAGTGTCGGGGGGATGTCGCGCACCGCCGGTTGCGGCTGCGCGGCGGTGAGCGCCTCGAGGAACTGCGCGAAATCGACGCTGTGATAATGATGGTGGCGAATGCGGAGTTGCTCGCTCGTGACATAAATACAGCGGGCTGTATCGAGATTCGCCGTGTAGATGCCCAGGTTGATATCCGTCATGAACGCGCCCAGCAGCAGCACGCAATCGCTCTCTTCGACATACTTCGTCACCTCCGCATGTCCCAGCGCCCCTTCATACAGACCGATGTAGAGCGGATGCGCTTCCGAAACGACACTCTTGCCCAGAATCGTGGCGGCAATGGGAATCTTCGCCCCTTCCGCCAGCGCGAGCAGCTGATCTTGCAGGCCAAAGCGATGGATCTCGACATCGGCGATGATGATCGGCTGCTGGGAGCGATTGAGCATCGCGACCGCTTCTTCAACCGCTTCGGCGAGCACTTGCGGATCGGTCTGGGGTTCGCCGACGTAATAGCCCTGGCCAATGTGCGGCACGACGTTGACCATATCTCGCGGGAGTTCGATATACACCGGCCGCTTGTAGCGCGCGGCCACATCGAGCACGCGGTCAATTTCACGAAACGCGATTACGGGGTCGGTCAGTTCGGTCGTCGCGGCGCAGAGTTTTTCAAAGACTTCCGCCTGGGTGCGAAAGTCGCGGACTTTGTGATGGAGCAGCGGATTGTTGACGCGCTCGCTAAGTCCCGGCGATCCGCTGATGACCACCACCGGCGACTTCTCGGCATACGCCCCCGCGATGGAATTGGCGACACTGAGTCCGCCGACGCAATAGGTCACGCAGACCGCCCCCATACCGTTGATCCGCGCGTACGCATCGGCCGCGAAGCCGGCGCAGTCCTCGCGCGTGCAGCCGACGACGTTGATCGGGCTTTGTTCGAGTTGGCCGTAGAACGCCAAGACGTAGTCGCCGGGGATACCAAACACGTCGCGGACGCCGTAATCCTGCAACCGCTTAATCAAGTACTGCCCAATGGAGAGCTGCTTTTGCGTCATCGACGGAGCGCCATTATTCGGCGCCGGCATCAAGGCGGATTCGATGCGGGTCATGGGTTCGCACCTCAAGAAGAGGGATAACTATTCATTGATTCGTCTGAACTATAGTAGGCACGTTGGATGTGGCCACTCCAAGGCAGACGGCAGACGGATACCGCCTGATACCGTTATCCTACGCATCTCACGGCGTTAAGGCAGCGCAAATTTCCGCCATCATGCTACAACGGATAAGATCTTTCCGTTAAGCAAGGTTTTTAGCCTTCTAAAGGACTTGGTGGCGACCCTGCAGACGAGACACGTTGGGCCTGCGCGGCTTCCGCCATTTCGGCGGTTTGCCGCAGGATGCGTCGGCGGCGGTTCCACATCAAGAGTCCCCACCAGCCGACGAACGCGCCGACGCACCCGGCGACAATCAGCGGCTTGCGGACATCGAACGAGGGGGAGAGTTGGTGGTGGGAATCTGGATCGTTGTCGCGCGCTGGGGCTGGCGTTTGTTCTGGCGAATGATCGGCCGCGGACGGAGTCGCATCGGCCCAGAAGTTTGGGCCCAAAAAGGCCCCCAGAGCGACCAGGCCGCCCCACACGAGCAGCGACGCAATCACCACGGGGATGAACCACGCGTGGAGATTCGAATTCGGCTCGGCCTTGTTCATGGAGTCATTATATCAACAACTCGTAGTTGGACTCGGTAGAGTTGAGGATTCTGCCGTTCGCACGGACAGGAGACAGGACAGGACAGGACAGGAAAAGGACAGGCATCATTCATTTTGGGAATGCGGTGGCGTGCAATTCGTTGTAAAAGGAAAAGGACAGGCATCATTCAGTTTGGGAATGCGGTGGCGTGCAATTCGTTGTGGGTCAGGGAGTGCGCGCGGAACCTAATAATCGCCGCTGATAGAGGGGAGGAGGGAGAAATGCTGAAAATATAAAGAGCATGCGAAGGTAGTAGCATGAGCAGGGTGAAAAGAACTCGTTTCCCTGGATTATTCACGGGGCTAGGCCACAAACGCGGGCGCGGTTCCATGGCTCAAGCCGCCCAGCGCGAAGGAGCGTAAACGCCCCTGAAATACAGAATCAGACGTGGCCGTTCGTAGCCGTGCTCAAGCACGGGCCTAAGACCGCTGCGCGGAGAAGGAGCGTAAACGCCCCTGGGAAAATCGCTGCCGCGATGCGTGCGCAAGGGGGCAAGTAATCGCCGTTATTGGTGGGGGAGTGGTGATCGGTTTGGTCGTTGAAAACGGAAGTATTCAGGGCCGTTCACGGTCCTTCTCCCGCCGTCAGGCGGGTATTAGGCCCGTGCTTCAGCACGGGTAATGCGGCCCCACACGCAACCCGCTGCGAGGGCCATTCATGGCCCTTCTCGCTGTGCGGGTTTACCCCACGAACCCGGCGAGGTTCCACGGCTAACCCGGGATTATTCATCATGTTCCTTGGCCGATGAATAATCCAGGCTTCTGCCTTATCTCTACATCGCACCAGACTCGCCGGTCTTATCTTATCCTGTCTTTCCTTCGTGTCTTTGTGCCTCGTGGTTCTAATCGGCCCTTCGCCCCGTCGAGAGACGTCAACGTCGTGCGCGCGACTCCTGTCCTAGGCTCCGAGCGACGGGCGCGAGGCGTAGAGCAGGATTCGCCCGCACTGGTTGCATAGTTTGGCTTTCACGGTGCCGCTTTTGGCGACGGTGCGGGTGAAGAAGCTGGCGGTGGAGTCCGGGGCCGCATACGTCAGTTCGACGTGGCCGGTTCCCTGGCCGGCGCGGGAGGAATCAGTGGCGTCGAGCAGTTTGATATCGTGCAGTTCGCCTTCGCAATCGGGACAGTTGAAACGTTCCATGCGGTTGCCATTTGTCGGGGTGACGGTTAGTGAACAACCCTATTTTATCGCACGCAGGGGTGCGCGGCCACACAGCCGAAACACTCGCCCCAGGGACGACTATTGGGATGTTGTCACATTGAAGTCAAGGCGAAATCTACAACAAATGCAGCCTGCTCGGCCTCCTCAGGCGTTGGTTTCGAGATCAATCCCAAATTTTCCCCTCAACACGCCCCAGCGGAACTCCTCACCTTCCGCGGGGTTGTAATTCTCATGGCTCGACCATGTTAAACTATCAGGAGTTGTCCCCCACGCTCTCCCCGACGAGGACTGCGGCTTGCCTGCGAGTGAATCCGCGATTGTTCCGAACTACGAGTTGCTCGACCCTGACGTGCGGCTGATGCTCCAGGTGCGCGATGGCAGCGCGGCGGCGATGGAGCAACTCGTGACGAAGTATCAAGCGCGGCTGCTGACGGTGCTCGAACATTTAGTGAACAATCGCGAGCTCGCGGAGGATCTTGCGCAAGAGGTCTTCCTGCGAGTGTTTCGCGCCCGCCACAGTTACACGGCCGGGGCCAAATTTTCGACCTGGCTGTTTACCATTGCCAACAATATTGCCAGCAACGCGCGGCGCGACCGCGCGCGGCGGAAGGAAGTTCGTGTCAACCCTGCGCCCCCCAACGAGAGCGGCGCCGTGGCGCTCGACCAAATGGCCCTCGCCGCGAGCGGCCTGATGCCGACGCGCCAACTCGATCGGGCGGAGATGGCGGAAGTGGTGCGGCTAGCGATCGAGAACTTGAGCGAGCGGCAACGCCTGGCCGTCCTGCTTTCCAAGTTCGAGGAGATGAGTTATGCCGATATCGCAGCGACCATGGGAATGAGCCCGCAAGCCATCAAGTCGCTCCTCTCTCGCGCGCGGGGAAACTTGCGGACGATCCTCGAACCTTACCTGCAAACCGGAGTCAAGCCGACGGTCGCCGCCGTCGAAAGTGAAGAAGACTAGTTGCCTGGCAACATCAATATCGTTCAACCTTATAGTGCTGTGCGTGAGCGCGGCCCCTCCACCATGCCCGATGAAACCACCATCTCTGACGAAGACCGCATCCAGGAAGAACTGGTGGCGTATCTCGATGGCGAACTCGATGATGCCGCGAGCGAGCGCGTCGTGGCGCGGCTCCGCGGCGATCCCACGTATCGCCAAAAGCTGAACGAAATGCAGGCCACCTGGGACATGCTCGACGAGCTCCCGCGGGCGGAGCCGACGGATTCGTTCACGCAAAGCACCGTCGAGATGATCGCGCTGACGAGCGAAGCGGAGGCACTCAATACTACGGCCCAGATCGAAGCGTCGCGTCACTGGATGCGACTCGCGCTCGCGGCGACGGTGCTGCTGGCAGCGCTGGCGGGCTACTATCTCATCGCCCAACGTTTAGATCGTCCTAACCAACAATTGGTGCAAGACCTGCCGGTGATTGAGAACGTCGATCAATATAGCGTGGTCGAAAATTTGGAGTTCTTGCGCGAACTCGACGCTTCGCAACTGTTCCATGAGGAGCCCAGCGATGTCCCGTAATCGCGCGGTGCTAGCGAGCGCTCTGTTGTTGCTGTGCGCAGGCTGGGGGCGCGGCGCGAGGGCAGAGGAAGCGCCGGCGGAGGAAACTCTAGCTGAACGTCGCGCGCGGATCGCGGCGATGTCGCCTGAGGAAAAGCAGGAGTTGCTGCGCAAGCAGGAGCGCTTTTTAGAGCAGCCGGCCGCCGAACAAGAACGGTTGCGTGAGCTGCATGACCAACTTCAAGCTTGCCCCGATCGCGCGGAACTGCGGGCGGTGCTCGCGCGGTATTATGCCTGGCGGGCAACGTTGACCTCGGCCGAGAAAGCGACGCTCGACGACCTGCCGGCGAACCAGCGCATTGCCCACATTCGCGAGTTGATGGAGCGGCAGGAAGAACAGCGGTTTCGCAAGTTGGTGCAAGCGAATCTAACGCCCGACGATCGCAAGGCCATCTTCGATTGGCTCGGCGAGTTCGTCGACGCCCATCATCAGGCGATCATCGCCACGCTTCCAGAAGAATTTCGTCCGCGGGACGAGTACGACGAGCGCCAGCGCTGGCAACTGACGTTCGCCCTGTTGCGGCGGTGGTCGCTGGAAGAACCGAAAGAACCAGGCGAAGCCCAGATGCCGCGCCCGACCGCGGCCGAAGTGCAAACGCTGCTCGATTCGCTCTCAGCGCAAGCGCGAGAATCGATGAAGACTGTGAAAGACCCGAACATGCGGATCAAAGTCGCCCAGGAATGGATTCGCGCCGCGATCGTCAGCCGCACGTTGCCGCCGGTCAGCCAGGACGACTTGCGCGAGTTCTATGTCAATCAACTGAGCGAACTGGATCGCGAACGCCTGGAAGCGCTCTCCGGTGACGAACGACAGCAAGCCCTGCAGCGGTTATACTTCGAGCACAAGTTTCGCCGCGGCGGCGGACCTCCCTGGCGCGGCCGCGAGGACGGACGCGGCGGCGGGCGCGGACCTGGACCCGGTCGCGACAACTTTGACCGGCCGCCTGGAACGCCCGGCTCCGGTCGCGGGCCTGGGCTTGGTCCTGGTTCTGGTCGCGGGCCTGGTCCAGGATTTGGTGGTCCAGGCGGACCACCGCGCGGCGGTGAGCGCGTGCCGCCGGATGCCCCGCCGGCCGATGCGCCACCAGTCGACGGCCCGCCAGTAGACACGTCACCCCCGGAGTAACAACGCCGTGCTGTCCCGCTGCCTGCCGCGATTATGTCTCCTGTTGTCAGCGCTCGTGCTCGTGTCGTGCAGCGCTAAACCCGCCGGCAACTCCAGCGCAACCGCCGCGGCGTCCACCGTCACGATTTCAGCCGCCGCGAGTACGCAAGAGATTCTTGCCACGCTCGGGCGGGACTTTTCCGAGCAGCAGCACGCCACGGTGAAGCTTAACACCGGTCCTTCCAGCGGCCTGGCCAATCAGATTCTCGAAGGCGCGCCGGCTGACCTGTTCCTCTCCGCTAGTCCCCAGTGGGCTGAGCGGCTCCAAACAGCGGGGCTCGCGGAAACGACCTTCCCCCTGCTCACCAACAAGCTGGTGCTCATTGTGCCGCGCGGCAATCCGGCCCAGGTGTTCGAGCCCCAGGACTTGCTCACCGAGCGCGTGCACAAAATCGCGCTGGCCGGCGAACAGGTTCCCGCAGGCAAGTATGCCGATCAAGCTTTGCAAAAGCTGGAGCTCCTGCAACCGCTCACCGCGGATGGTAAAATCGCTCGGGGGCAAGACGTGCGTGGCGCGCTGAGCTATGTTCAGCGGGGTGAAGCGGAGGCGGGGATCGTGTACGCGACCGATGCCCGCATCACGCCGGAGGTGGAAGTCGTGTACGAATTGGATCCCGCGCTGCACGAGCCGATCGTGTATGCCTTGGTGCTGCTGACGCACGGCGCCGAGAATCCAACCGCGCGGCAGTACTTCGACTTCCTCCAGTCCGATACGGCCAACGCAGTTTACACCGCCGCCGGGTTTGAACGCATCGCACTTCCGTAAACGAGTTATAATAGTCCTCACACTCCGCATCAGGATCGTCTCGCGCGGAGCGAGAGGGTTACTCACCAGGCAAGCGACTCCATGACGCCGGCTCAATGGCAAACGATCATCCTGACGCTGCTCGTCGCCACGACGGCGGTGGTCGCGAGCTTGCCGGTGGCGATTGGCGTCGGCTGGCTACTCGCGAAGCAACAGTTTCCCGGCAAATACCTGGTCGAAACGGTCGTCAATCTGCCGCTCGTGATGCCGCCGGTTGTGACCGGTTATCTGTTGCTGGTCGCCTTTGGGCGGCGCGGCGTGCTCGGGCCTTGGCTCGAAGCGGCGCTGGGGCTCCGCTTTGTGTTTGACTGGAAGGGGGCGGCGCTGGCCTCGGCCGTGGTCGGCTTTCCGCTGATGGTGCGTCCGATCCGGCAAGCGTTCGCCGCGGTCGACGAGCGCCTGATCCACGCCGCCCGTTCGCTCGGCGCTAAACCGTGGGACGCCTTCTGGCATGTGACGCTCCCGCTTGCCTTGCCTGGCGTTCTCAGCGGCAGCGTGCTGGCGTTCGCGCGGAGCATGGGCGAGTTCGGCGCCACGATCATGATCGCCGGCAACATCCCCGGCGAGACGCGCACCATTTCGCTCTATGTCTATTCGCAACTCGACGCGCCCGGCGGTTTCGTGAACGCCTATCCGATGATTCTCATCTCCATCGCGATCGCCGCCCTCGCGCTGTTCGCAGGCGACGTGCTTGATCGTTATGGCCAGCGGCGTTTACTCGGGACGGGTGCGTGACGCATGCCGCTGCTGTCCTTCGCTTGCCAGTTTCGTTATCCCTCGGGATTCTCGCTCGACTTCGCCTTTAGCGCCGAGCGCGGCCTGACCGCCCTGGTCGGACCTTCCGGCTCCGGCAAGACGACGACGCTGCATTTAATCGCCGGCTTATTGCAACCGCAAGCGGGACGAATCGCGCTCGGCGAGCGCGTCCTCTTTGATGCCCGCGCGCGTGTTAACCTGCCGATGGAACAGCGCCGCGTGGGCCTGGTTTTTCAAGACTATCAACTATTCCCGCATCTCTCGGTCGCCAGCAACTTGCGGTTCGGACTGCGGCGCTCGCACACAAACCAGCTCGATTTCAACCATCTGGTGGAAGTGCTGGAACTGGGCCCGCTGCTGCATCGCTATCCCCACGCTTTAAGTGGCGGACAAAAACAGCGTGTCGCCTTGGGACGGGCGATCGCCGCCAATCCGGCGATTCTCTTGCTGGACGAACCGGTCAGCGCGCTGGATGAAGACCTCAAGGCCAGCGTCTGGCGCTACCTCGTGCAAAGCCTGCAAGAGTTCCCGATCCCGACGCTCCTGATCACGCACGACCGGCAAAGCATCGCAATGCTCGACGCCCGCGTCATCCCCATGCCGTAAGAGCGCGCACCAGCGCTCGATTTGCAATTGCGGCGCCGCGCGAAAACAACTCGCTCCCGCGCATGCTGTTTCAGTTCGTGTTAGCGACAGGGTTGCAAATCCCTTCGCGTGTTACAATTATGTTTATTCCTGTTCTCTATCGATAAAGCTGAACACGCATGAACTTGCTCAAAACCGTGTGGTCGCGGTTCCTGGTCGATGATTGCCCGACGATGGCCGCGGCTTTGGCGTACTACACTCTTTTTGCGCTGCCACCGTTGCTGTACTTGCTGCTGACGATCGTGGCTTACGGCATGTCGCTGGCATACGGCGCCGATCACGCCCACGATAAGGCGCAGGACTTTATCGCGGCGCAGGCGGGGCAATTGATTGGCAACGAAGCGGCGGCGGGTGTGATCACGAACATCTTGGAGCGAAACCAGGCCCAAGGCGGCGTGTGGTGGAAATCCGTGATCAGCGTGCTCGGCATTCTGTTTGGCGCCACCGGGGTCGTCGCGGCCGTTCAAACCTCGCTCAATCGAGTCTGGCAGGTCGAACCGGACCCGGATACAGGCGGCGTCAAGAACTTCATTTTCAAACGCCTGCTGTCGTTCGCCATGATACTCGGCCTTGGATTTCTGCTCTTGGTTTCGATGGTCGTTTCGGCCGTGCTGGCCGCGGTTGGCTCGCAGGTGGGTGGCTGGCTGGGAATGGAAAAAGCAATCGTCGCGGGGGTGAATTATATCGTCATCTTCCTGGTGACGATCGTGGTATTCGCATCGCTACTGAAGTTCATGCCGGATGCCAAGATCGAGTGGAAAGACGTTTGGCTGGGGGCGCTTGCAACAGCAGTGCTGTTCTCGGTGGGGCGACTCGCGATGGAACTGTACTTCGCCAACTCGCATCCCGGCGCTCAGCTCGGCAGCGCGGCGGCGTCCTTGGCGGTCTTGTTGGTGTGGGTTTACTACACCTCCATGATTGTCCTGCTAGGCGCCGAGTTTACGCGGGCATGGGCCAACAGCCACGGTCGCGGGGCATGCCCTGAACCGGGTGCAGTCAGAGTAGAACAAAAGATCGTAAAGAACGAAGCCCAAAGCTGATTCGCCAGATGCAGGAAAAAGGACCGGCATCATCCATTTCCGCCAGCGTGCCGCAAAAAGCGATTTTGCCCATCGTTGCCGTTGGTGGTCAGGATTGGAAGTCCCTTCGCCCGGTTGAATCATGCCGTCCTTGTTCGTTAGGACTCGATGGGGCGATCAGGTTGATTCGGAATTTCACGCAGGGAAAAAGAACCACTAAGGCACGAAGGCACGAAGAAAAGACAAGACAAGACGAGCATGATGAAATGTATAGATTAGGCAGCAAAGAGTTCTTTCGATTCTGTCCGTGCTGCCGCCTTCGCGTATTCTCGATATCTTCAGCATCCATGCTTCCTTCTCTTCTTCTTCCGTCTCCTTCGTGCCCTTTGTGACTTCGTGGTAAACCCGTCTTCGCGGGGTTGCCAGCAACAGATCATTCCTTTTTCCCTCGCATCCAGCTTGTCTGAATGGTGAGGCTGACGAGGTACTAATCGCGTTGCATCTTTATTTTCCGTAGGCCCCGTAGGAGCTAGGCGGAGATGGGATCGTGGTTTTTAACTGGCGTGAAAATCGGGCGCTCATTTCTTGCTGGCGTCTTGAGGCCGCGGGCCGGCGGAATGCTGCCGAGGGTCGTTGTAATCCGCGCAATGCGCAGACCCTGCGCGGACGTTGCGATGCGCCGTCGGCATTGGCGTTACTGTGAGCTATGGTTGCTTGGTTCAGCGCTAGCACTTTGCGGCGCGCCGGAGAAACTGTGTGCCCGCGGCGAGGAACGCCATGCAACGACAGCTACAATGCGCGCTGACCCTAGTGGCGGCGATTTTCCTGGGTGCGCCAATCAGCGCGAGCGCGGCGTCTCCGCCAACGTTGCCGGCGACGAGCGGTCTGGAACGCTACCATGACGATGAGCGACAGTTCTCGCTCGAACTCCCCGCAGGCTGGACGGTCGTGTCGCCTGAGGCGTTGCGCGCGCGGCCGCTGACGGAGCTCGAGATTCCGCACGAGTTGGCCTTTCGCCCGAGCGAGAAGTCGCCGGGGCTGAGCGGTTACGTGCTGGTTGAAAACTTGCCGCGCGATCCCGAGTTGACCAGCTACGCAGACCTCGAGGCGGACTTGCTGAAGGGGCGGGAAGTCGCCGATATTGACGCCGGCGGCCCGCTCGAGCGCACGATTCTGCGTTTGCCCTACGACCAAGCAGGCGTCGATTCGAACCGGCAGCGGGTGATTTTGCGGCGAATCCTTGAAACGCCTGCCGAGCGCGGCGCAGGCAATAAAGTCGTCGTCATCTCAGCCTTGCACATTGGCAAAGAGCGCACGATTGGCTTGCACTGCTGCGCGACGCCGGAGACGTTCGCCAAACACCTCAAGCTATTTGTGCACCTGGTGGATTCCTTCGAGTTCGATCCGCCTCACAGCTTTGCGGCGCAATCGGAAACGGCGGCGGATCAGGATGCCCCAAGCACGTTGGCGGCCCCCGCGTTTGCCGCTCCTCAACTTGCGATTTGGGTGTTGCTCGGGATGTTGACGCTGCTGGGATGTTTTATCGGCGGCATGATCTTCGTTCGCCCGCGCAAGCGCCGCGGACCGGCGGAGCACCAGCACGGCGTCAACATTCGCCAGGGGACATCGACCTCGGCCGCGGCGAGCTTGCTGCAAGGGCCCGACGCGGTGAGCAAGCATAAGTGACGCGCGGCAGCGCACTTAGAAGCCGCCGTCGCCGGCGTTGTAGGCATCGAACTCGCCGTAGCGTTCGGGGGCTTTGTTCTCGAACCGCGTGAAGTCGCGTTGCCAGATGAGATCGACATCGCCGACGGGACCGTTGCGCTGCTTCGCGCAGATGATTTGCGCGATGCCGGCGAACTGCTGCGCTTCCTCGCCGCGGTGATAATAGTCCTCGCGGTGTACGAACATCACCACGTCGGCATCCTGCTCGATTGCGCCTGACTCGCGTAAGTGCGAGAGCCGCGGAATGTTGTCCTTGCTGGCTTCCGTCTGCCGGTTGAGCTGGGCCAGGCAGATGATCGGCACCTGCATTTCGCGGGCGAGTCCTTTGAGGCGGCGCGTCATGCGGGCGACTTGTTCTTGCCGCGGGTCGCGGTTGTTATCGGGCTCGATGAGCTGAAGGTAGTCGATCACGATCAGTCCCAACCGCGCTTCCTTGCGCGCGATGCGCCGCGCGGCGGCGGCGATTTCCGTCACCGTGCGGCTGGGCGCGTCATCCACGAAGAGCGGCGCCGCGCTAATCTCGCTGGCCTTTTCCACCAGCCGCATCCGGTCCTCTTTCGAGATCGTGCCGTTGCGCAGTTGATGGCCGTTGACGCGGGCGTAGGAGCAGAGCAACCGGTCGGCCAGTTCAATGGCGGACATTTCCAAGCTGACGAAGAGCGTCGGGACGCGCGACACGATCGAGACGTACTCCGCGACATTCATGGCGAAGGCCGTCTTGCCCATCGAGGGGCGCGCGGCGAGCACGATCAGTTCGCCGTTGTGCAAACCGCCGGTCATGCTGTCCAGGTCGGTATAGCCGGTCTCGACGCCCCCCTGCGTGTGTTCACCGCGCATGCGGGCGTCGATCCGCTCCATCGCATCGTACAGCACGGTGGTGATGTCTTTCACCGTGGAACCGCTCCGGCGATCGAGAATCCCGAAGATTTTCTGTTCGGCCTGGCTGACCAACTGCGTCGCTTCCGTGGCCTCGTCGTAGGCGTCGCGGAGAATCTCCGTGGTGGCCGTGATGAGCGCGCGGTAAGCCGCCTTGGACTGCACGATTTCCGCGTAGTATTTCGCGTGCGCGGCGTTGACGACCGAATCGACCACTTTGCCGAGATAGGGGAGCCCGCCGATGCTGTCGAAATCGCCTGCATTGCGAAGATGCTCGACCAGGATGGTGGGATCGATCTTCTTGCCGGACTCGTAAAGCGCCAGCATGTGCAGGAACAATTTGCGGTTGGCGTCGTCGAAGAAATCGTCCGGACGAATGATGAGGGCGACTTCGTCGATCACTTCCGGGAGCAGCATGATGCTTCCCAAGACGCCGATTTCCGCTTCAAGGTTGACGGGGGGCTGCCGCTGGCCGAATTCCGTGGCCGAGGTGCGGCGTGGGGACCCATCGATGCGGTGAGCAGTGGACATCGCGAAACTCCTGACGCGAGGCGGCAATCCAAAAACAAAGGCGGAGCGTTATCGTACCGCGGCGCGCATCCGTCGCAACCGCCGGGGCAGAAGTTGTATGTGCGAAGCGCCGCCGCATACAAGTTGAAGCCACGGCGCAGCACATCGCCCGACGCGCGAAGTCGCACGCCGGGCGATGCGGTGTTGCTTAAATTCTGGGGGGTAGTGGCGCGTGATTAGCTGTCAGCGCCGGCGGTTGGCACCACCCAGACCTTCAAGTCGGATTGGATCTCCACGTGCAGGTAAACCTTGACGGTGTAGAGGCCAAGCTCCTTGAGGACGCCTTCGAGGCGAATCTGATCCGCCGTGATGGTGAAACCGGCCTGCTTGAGGGCAGCGGCAATGTCCGCAGGACCGACCGAACCGTAGAGATGGCCTTCGTCGTTGGCGTTGGCCTCGATGGTGATGCTTTGCTTGGCGATTTCCTCGCCGAGTTTGCGGAGGTCGGCCAGGCGGGCTTTTTCAATTTCGGCCAGGCGCGATTTGTGCTTGTCGACCATGCGGCGGTGGTGATCGGTGGCCACCGTCGCCAAGCCTTGCGGCAGGAGATAATTGTTCGCATAGCCGGAGCGGACTTCCACCACTTCGCCTTGCTTGCCCAAATGATCGACGTTTTGAATGAGCAAGAGTTGCACGCCGCCATGGGGGCCTCTGGGAATCCGCTGAAACGTACCGCGGGCGGCTGCCTTCTTCGAACTGGTCTTGGACATGATTTTGCCTACGAAAGGATGATGTCGTAATGTGTTTCCCGGCAACTCGGCAACTCGTTCAGGCGCAGCCCGGTAACAAGTTTGCCGACTGCGGAATTGTGTTAAAAGGGAATGTCTTCTTCGGCGTGCTGTTGGCCGCCGCCTGACGCGCCGCCCCGTCCGCGTTGCGGGCCGGGCTCGCTGTCGCCGTAGTTGGCTTCGGATTCGTCATACTGCGGGCCATCGCCGCCGCCAACGCTGCCGCCGCGTTGGGCGCCGCGACTGCCACCACCACCGCCGCCGGGAGGGCCGCCGCCGCCGCCGCGTCCGCCGAGCATCTGCATGCGTTCACCCACCACGCGGAGTTTGTAATTCTTCTTGCCGTCCTTCTCCCAGCTATCAAGCTTTAAGCGGCCTTCAATCAGCACGGACGATCCCTTGCTGAGATACTCGCTGGCAATCTCTGCTTGCCGGCCCCAGAGGGTAATGTCGACAAACGTCGTTTCTTCGACCCACTCGCCCTGCTGATTCTTACGTCGATCATTCACCGCCAGACCGATCTCGGTCACCGCGGTCCCGCCTTGCAGGTATTTCACTTCCACGTCGCGGGTCAAGTTGCCCACCAGGATCACTCGATTGAAGCTGGCCATGACTTCATTCCTCGGAGATTGTTGTGGGATTGGGGGAAGCGGCTTGTTGAGCCGCCACAAAACATGAACAAATGTCCCCCTGTCAACCTTAAACTAGCACAGCCGCGGGAGGGAAACAAGCGCCGCAAGCGAGTGGATTATTCGTCGGACGAATCGTCTTCGCTGTCGTCGTCCGCGCCGACACCCACCGGAACCGGCTTGGCGGCGGTTGTGGGAGCGGCGGCGGCTTCAGGGGGGCGAATCATCGACTTGGCGCCCTTGGCGTGCGACACCAACGCATCGACCAGGCGCGGCTCGACCTTGATCGTCAGATTGCGCAGCACGGTCTCGTTGATCTGCAAAGCCCGGTTCATCTCGACCAGCTTGGTGCTCTCGAGCTTGAAATAGGCCAGCCAGTAAGTTCCCTTCCGGTGCCCGTCGATCGGGTAAGCCAGTTTTTGCTCGTTCCACAACCGGCTGACGAGGACTTCGCCCCCCAGTTTTTCGATGAGTTCGGGAATCTGCCCCGATACGCCGCCGGGATCGCGAGCGTAACGGTTCGAGTCCAAAATGAACATGGTCTCGTACACGTTGGTGGCCAAGTGAAATCTCCTGAATGATCCTGATTGTGCGAACTGTTAGCTGGCGTTGTATTTATTCATCGCCGCGGCAATGCCATGGCGAACCCAATCGATTGCGGCCGCGGCGGCTTCTTGCACCGCGTCCAAAATGACTGGCTCCTCGTCTTTTCCAAACTTGCTGAGGACGTAATCGGCCATGTCCCATTGCGGCGGCAGCGGCCCAATTCCGATTCGCAGGCGGGCGAACTCTTCGGTCCCCAGCCGGCGAATGATGTCCTTCAGTCCGTTCTGGCCTCCCGCTGAACCCTTGGCCCGCAACCGGAGCTTGCCGGTGGGCAAGCTTACATCGTCGCAGACGACCAATAGTTCGTCGTTGGCCACTTTATAAAAATCACGCGTGGGCTGTACGCTGCTGCCGCTGGAGTTCATGTAGGTCAGCGGCCAGAGCAACAACACGCGCTGGCTATCGATCAATACCTCGGTCAGTTCGCCGTCGAACTTGGCCTTGGATTTATTGGCTCCCAAGCGATTGGCCAGTAAGGCGACCACTTCGAAGCCGATGTTGTGTCGGGTCGGGGCATATTTGCGGCCAGGATTTCCCAGCCCCACAATCAATTTCATGCCGCCTCACCTCTAGGCAAGCGGGGCGTCCACTGGACGCCGGTCCGCTCGCCAACTGCCACTTGACGCCGATGCGTCGTCGTCAACTCGTCTATTCGTCGTCCTCTTCCTTGTCCTTGCCGATCAACTCGGGCTCGATCGCGATTCCGCCAGGCACTTCTTCCTCTTCGGCGGCGGGAGCGTTGCAGTTGACCACAATGTCCGCGGGGTCGGTAACAAGTTCGGCGCCCTCGGGGAGCGGAATGTCCGACGCATGCAGTGCGCCGCCAATTTCCAGAGCCGCAATGTTCAAATCGAGATGTTCAGGAATGCTTGCGACCGAGCAGTTGATCGTCACTTCATGCAGCACCTGATTGAGCATGCCGCCTGCCTTGACGCCTGCGGCTTCGCCGCGCAAATGGACGGCAATGGTCACTTCGACTTTTTCGGTTAGCGAGACGCGAATCAAGTCCAGATGCAGCACTTCCATGCCGAAGGCGTCCCATTGCACTTCGCGAATCAGCGCTTCCTCGGTCACGTCCCCCTGCAGGTTAACCACCTTGCCGCCGTGGCGCAGGGCGGAGTCGACGTCTTCCCGCTTGACCGCCAGACTGACGGAAGCCTGGCCGTGTCCATAGAGGATCACGGGGATTTGGCCGCCGCTACGCAACCGCTTGTTCGCTCGCTTGCCGACTTCCGAACGCTTCGAGACGTTAAAAACTTCCGCCATACAGACGACCTTTACGAGAAACAGACCTGCGGTAATCGCGGGACGCGGTGAAAATAAACCTGTTCCGCCGACCGGGGCCGGGTTTGCAAGTCCATCTACGCACGTGGTAAGCAAAATGGGAAACGGGTCATTGTGCCAAATCCGTAGCTCTTTTCAAGGGCGAATGAGCATCTTCCTGAAGTTGGGAGCAGATTGCTAAGTTCAGCAAGCTCCCACGCATTCCGCCGGGCGAGTGCAGGAGGCGTGGTGCAAAATCGCGGCTTGATGCCACAAACCTTGACTTGCCTTAGGGTTGTGGAATGATTACGCTAGCCGCTGCTTGTTGATTTTGCCTGTTCCGCGCTTGAGGACTTGAATGTCGAAAACTCGCCAGCAACCTTTGGAATATGTGGAACCGATCGGTGCGCGCGTCCTCGTGCGCAAAGACGAACCGAAGAAAACCACCAAGGGGGGGATCGCCCTGCCTGACGCCGCCGAGATCCCCACGATCACCGGTCGCGTGGTGGCCATTAGCAAGCAAGTCGAAAACGACGATGACTTTCCGCTACGTCAGTACGACAAGATTCTGTTCCATCCCAAAGAGGCGATTCCGGTCGATTTCGAATCGGACAATCAGCTCTTTGTGATCCCGGTGGAAGATGTCGTGGCCGTGTTTCGCCGCGATCCCGAAAAGACCAAAGGCGACTAATCGACTAATCGTCGTTTAACCGTCGCTCGAGAAAGTGTAGTCGAGCGTTGCCTGGCCGCTGTCAGGCATGGTGAGCCGTTGGTATTGATAGACGCGGCGGCCGACCAGGGTCGCGGGGTCTTCGACGTGGGTCTTGAGCTCGTTGATCGTATCGCCCCACAAGACCGGCTTGTCCGTCTGAACGTGTTGCGACAAGATCACCACGTGAAACTCGGTGTTCTTGTGCATCCGCATGCGATAGCGGCCATTGTCGTCGGTCTTGGCGACCACGAGCTGTTCGTTGTAAGCGCTTTGCATGCCGGAATCGGCGTCTTGCATCACATCAACCGCGGAACGGACCGTCTTCGAGGCATGGCTCTCGCCGACGGGCCAGGCGAGGACGAGCGCGCCACTATCTGGGAGAGGGGCGCCGCCGCCGGTGGTAAACGTGATTGTGCCGCTCAACTCGCAGGTGTCCCCCGCCGATTCCGAAACCCCATAGACTTTCTCACCTTGAGTGCCCGACCGCGAGGGTCCGGACAAGCTCGACACGATCAACCAGCCAACCAGGCCAAGCACCAGCACGCCGCCAGCGACGGCGCCTAGCAGTGCCACAGGCAATTCGGCGAGGGTGGATTTTTCTTCCAGCAAGGCCGGCCCTGCGGTGGCTTGCTTGTAGGGATCGCGCGTGCCGTAGCTCGTCAAGCGTGGCTTGGTCGTGGCGACTGCCGTATCGGCCATCGCGGTGCTGGCGCTTCCTCCCCTGCCGGCCGCGAAAGCGCTCGCGGCGGCGGCGACGGCTTGTTGTTCCTTTTCGCGCTCGCGATCATGCACCGCAGCGACGCTCAACTCGTCGTCGTCGTCATCCAAAAGCTCCGAGAGATCGCCGGAATCCTGCATCGCGATCCGCTCGATTTGTGCGGCTTGATTCATGGAGCCTAGACGTTGATCGTGTGGGGCGGTGGCCGGAGCGCTGTCGTCTGTTGGGCTGGACGCGCTCGTTGGTTGGGTCGCAACGGCCAAGATGCGGTCGCGCCACGAAGGCAATTCCGTGGGAACCTTTTGCGCCAGCACATCCGCGACCAGGCGATGGCAGGCACTGATTTCCGCCAATTGTTCGTCCGCCGCAAGCACGCCTTTTTCGAACCCAGGGAGTTGCGCGTCGGCCAAGGAAAAGTCGAGATAGCAGGCGACGGCATCCGCGGAATGGTTGCCGGTGGAATCCGGCGCAGGGGCCGCGAGGTCGGCGCGCTGGGGGAGTTCGCGACAGCGGTCGATGAGCGCTTGCACTTTGGGCGTGCTTTTGACCAATGCATCGAAGGCCGCCGTGTCCTCTGGCGACATCATCCCGTGCATATAGGCCAGCAAATTGCGTAGCGTCAGTCGCATGGAACTCTCAAGTCGCCAGCGTACCGGCGCACCATCCCTTGTGTCGAAATAATCCCCGCCCGCGGGCCGATGTCCCTAAGCTGGGGAGCGAACCGCACTCTACCCATTATTCTGGCTTGCAATCGCGAAGTTTGCAATTCACCTGGGGCGGGAACCGGACCGTCTGGCCAGGGTCGCGGCGTTGCTGGGGCTTGAATGTCGAGGAATTTCAGGGGGTGAGCGGCTGCGAGCTGGCCGCGCCTGGATTACTCATGAGCGTTTCACGAAACTCGCCGGAGATGCTCACTGCAAGCCGCATTACCCGTACTCAAGCACACAGGCCTATAACCCGCCTGACGCCCGGAGGAGAACCGTAAACGGCCCTGAATACCGACGCGGGTAACCTTACACTCGATCATCATTCCCCCACCAATAACGGCGATTATTAGCCGCTCTGCACAATCACCGCCACCGCCCCGCGACCCCATCGAGCTCGTCCCGATGGTGAGCAAGTCGGCGAGCTAAACATCGCGGCAGCGATTGGCCAGGGACGTTTACGCCCCTTCTCCGCGCAGCGGTCTTAGACCCGTGCTCGAGCACGGGTGCGTGTCGCCCGGTTGATTCTGCATTTCAGGGGCGTTTACGCTCCTTCTCGCTGCGTGGCTTGAGCCGTGGAACCGCGCCTGGGTTTGGGGGCTGAAGCCGAACAGCGAGAAGGGCCATGAATGGCCCTCCAGCGGATTGACGTGTGGGACCGCGCAACCCGTGCTAAAGCACGGGCCTAATACCCGCCTCACGGCGGGAAAGGACCGTAAACGGCCCTAAATACCGACGCGGGTAACCTTACACTCGATCATCATTCCCCCACCAATAACGGCGATTATTAGCCCCCTGCGCACAAGCACCGCCACCGCCCCGCGACCCCATCGGGCTCGTCCCGATGGTGAGCGAGTCGGCGAGCTAGATCCTCGCCGTCCCTCCCCCACGACCCCTTCGGGCTCGTCCCGATGGTGAGCGAGTCCCCGAGCTAATCATCGCGGCAGCGGTTGGCCAGGGCGTTTACGCCCCTTCTCCGCGCAGCGGTCTTAGGCCCGTGCTTGAGCACGGGTGCGGCCGGATTACAGCAGGTTTCGGTAGAAGTCGGCGTGGCGGGCGACCATTTGCTCGACGCTGAAATCGCGCTCGATGCGCTCCCGTCCGGCGGCGCCGAGTCGCGCGGCCAGCGCGGGGTCGTTGAGCAGCGTCTGTATCTTGCGGGCCAGGTTCGCGCGATCGCCGACTTTGACGAGCAAACCGGTCTCGTGCGGGACGACGAGCTCCCGGTTGCCGGGGATGTCGGTCGCGACCACGGGGAGCCCGGCGGCCATCGCTTCCAGAATGGCGTTGGACTGCCCTTCGTAACCGCTGCCCATCCATAGCGCGTACAAGTGAGGCAGAAAGCGCGGCACGTCCGGCCGCTCGCCTAAAAACCGGATGATGGAGGCCGAGCCCACTTGGCGCGCGTAGCGCTCCAACCGCCAGCGCTGGGGCCCGTCTCCCAATATCAGCACGCGCACATCATCACGGGCGACGCGCAACAGTTCGGCCCCCCACACCAAATCCTTGACGCGCTTTTGCGGCCACAGACGACCCACGACGCCGATCCAGCGGGCATCGACCGGCAGATCGAGTTCTTGGGCCAGCGCTGCGCGGGGATTATCCGCCGGGGGTATAAACGGCGGCACGCCGTTGGGGATCACGACAAACTTCTCGCGATCAATCCCATGCTCGGCATAGAAATCCGCGACCGCGGCGCTGTTGGTGACGATCCGCTCCGTCCGCTTGGCCAAACGGCGATCGATGGCGAACTCGTACCAGACCTTCCAGCGGTCGACGCAGCGCTCGCCGGCGACGAGATGCTTCACCCCGGCGGCAAGGGCTGCCTGACGACCATAGGAGTTCGCAGCGAAGAGCCACGTGTGCACAATCTCGGGACGCAAGTCGCTAATGAAGCGCTTCAGCCGCCAGTACGCAGGCGGATCGAACTTCCACGATTTGCCGATGATCGTCACCGGCACGCCGGCGGCCGCGAGATGTGCTTCCCACGGACCGCCCCGCGTGAGACACGCGACGTGCACGTCGAAATCGCTCTGTTGCGCCAAACCAGCGGCCAGGAGCGACAATTGTTTTTCGGCCCCGCCACGATCGAGCGTGGGAATGATCAACAGCAAACGGGGCATACAGTCTCACGGCAGCGGGAAGGGAACCAGTGCGCTGGGGCGCGATCGAAGTCTTGGTGACTTCGGCGACCGTCTCGGCGACTTCGATTATTTTTCGTTGGCGGCGTCAGGCTTCAGCTTCTCGACTTTGCCGTACAAATGTCCGCCGTGTTCGCCATGTTGCCACCAGCCGGCGTAGTTGTCGCGGTAGATCACGACGCGGGCGGAAAATGTTCCCATGCCGGGAATGGTGAAATCGGTCAGCGTAATCACAGGCGTATCGCCGGCCCATTTGACTTCCAGCGGCAGCGGCAGGGTGACATCTTTATCACCATACTTGATGCGGGCCTTGAAGAGCCAGAAGTCCCCTTCTTTCAGCTTGGACACGCTGGCGATGGTGTATTCTTCCTGGGCGGCCGGCTCGTCTTCTTTGCCGAACACCGTGAAGCGACCAACGAGTTTCGACCCGCTGAGCGACTCCGCGAACTGCTTGTTCAGCGTTTCCTGGTCAGGCACTTTCACCGGCTTCGCCTGTGGGGCAGCGTCTTGTCCCCAAGCAACCGTCGAGCACCCCAGCACGAGGCAGCTAACTAAAATCCAGCGTTTCATCGTCGGGTCTCCCAAGAGGTGAGCGGGTTCATCAATCCTAAGCACTTAGCGGCGGACAGCCTTTTTGTACCACATTCAAATCGCGCGCAGGTACTGCACCGCCTGGGCGATTTCAAATTGCGGATCCTGGGCGTTGTCACGTTCGATGGTGAAATAGCCGCGATACTGTTGCTCTTCGAGCACGCTTAGCATCTGGGGGAAGTCGACCGAACCGCGACCGAGCGGCACTTCGACGCCGCGGCCTTGCGCCAAGTCGCGGACGCCGTCCTTGGCATGCACGTGGAGCACATGCGGGGCCAAACACTCAATCGCAGCGGTGGGATCGTAATTGTTAATCACCAGGTTACCGGGGTCGAAGTTCACGCCGATCGCGCCCAGCGGCAGCGCGGTGATGAGTTTCAGGAGCTGATCGCCGCTTTCGGCGCCGGTCTCCGCGGCGAGCGTGGCGCCGACATGTTGGCCATAGCGGCCGAGTTCACTCAACGTATCGACAAGCAACCCCCATTCGCGCGACGCCGAATCTTCTGGAATGCCGCCGAGGGAGTTGATGACCACCGGCGCGCCCAAGTCAAACGCGAGCTTCATCGCGTGCCGCGTGGCTTCGACGCGGAGATCGAGGTCTTCGAGTTCGCTGTAGCCCCGGCGGGTGCGAAAGCCGACAGCGCAGACCCGCAAATTCAGATCATCCAGCATCTTCCGCACTTGCCGCGCGGCGGTGCGGGTCATGTCGGCCGGTTTCAGCTCGTTGCGGCCGTCAATTTCCACCGCGTCGGCCCCCAAGCGGGCTGCGGTGAGCAAGGCTTGCTTAAACGGCTGTCGCAGGCTTGCCGTTTGAATGCCAACTTTGATTTGGAGCACGAATCGATCCTTCCGTGACCTGAGGAACGCTGCCGCGCTGGGCGGCACTTGCCATGAACTTTGTTTTGGTTCTCGCTATTTTAACCGCGCCGCTCGCCGCCGATGAGCCCCAAGGGACGACGGTGGAGGTGTTTCGCTGCAATTTTGATGAAGCCGCCGACCAGAACTTCGACGCCTGGCCAGACGGGTGGGCGCGCCGCCGCGCGTCTGGCTACCCGCTGTTTCTACCGATTCGCATCGTTTCCGTCGCTGCCGATGCGAACACCGCTGACACAGCATCGACTCCATCGCGTGCGCTAAGATTGACGCTCGATGGGGGCGCGGCCGCGATTTACAGCCCCCGCGTGCCGATCAGCCCGTTATTCAGCTACCGCCTGACGGGCGAACTTAGAACGCAAGGTCTGGCCGCCGATGTGGCCTATTACTCGCTGACCTTCTTTGATGCCGATGGGCGCGTGCTCGAAACGCACCAATCCCCCGCGCTCACCCGGCAAGACAACTGGGCTCCCGCGACGATTGGCCCGATTTTGCCAGCGAGCACGGACGCCTACACGGTCGCGATTGGCCTGCACTTGCACCCCCGCGAACCGCTGTTGCAGGACTTGGAAGGGCATGCGGAGTTTCGTTCGATTGGGCTCGAAAGGTTGCCGCGCGTGCAACTAGCGGCCAATCAGCCGACCCATTTTTTCACATCGCCGGAAAATATCGAAGTAACCTGCGATGTGTCCGGCGTGTTAACGCCTGATCCGCTCGTGACCTTCACGCTGGAAGACATCCAAGGCCGGGCGCTAGCGACGGAGCAAGTGACGCTCTCCCCGAAGAAACTCGTGACCGATCACACGTTGTTGCCTGCGGTGCGCGATGCGCGGCGCGCCGGGGTCGAACAACCGCTCGCAGCCGGTGCGACGGACCTGGCGACTCCCCAGGCGCCAGAAACGGTGCGCGGCTTCGCGGGCGAGGCGAAATGGAAGTTGCCACTGACCGACTACGGCTTCTATCGCGTCCGCGCCGTGCTTGCGGACGGCGGCGCCGCGACTGTCCAGCGGCGGATTAGCCTGGCCGTGGCGCGGCCGTTGCAAGCTGCGGACGACGGGGAGTTTGGCTGGTCACTGCCGCAAGCAGACACGACGCTCTCGCTCAACCAACTGGTTCCGCTGCTCGGTGACGTCGGCCTGCACTGGTTGAAGTTCCCGATGTGGTTTGCCCACGATGACTTGGAGCGCTCCGAACGCCTGGCGTGGTTTACCGAGCGCATTTCCGCGCATGGCATCAACCTGATCGGTGTGCTCGATCAACCCCCGCCGACCGTGCGTCAAACACTGGGGGCTGCCGACAAGTTGCCGATTGCGACGGTCTTCGCCGAAGCGCCGCTGTGGAAGCCGGCGGTCGATCCGGTCATGATGCGGCTCACGCTCAAGGTGCAGTGGTGGCAACTTGGCGGCGACGACGATTTGAGTTT
>CAUJKE010000220.1 GCA_963205385.1 Planctomycetota bacterium
CCGAGACGCTCGCGGCGGAAGTGGTTCGAATTCGACGGCATTTGCACGCCCACCCGGAACCGAGCGGCGAAGAGATTGCCACGACGCAGTTCGTGCAACAGCAACTCGCGGCGCACGGCATCAGCGGCCAAACGGGCCGCAGCAATTTCGGACGCGACGTCGGTCTGTGGTTCGATCTGGACCTCGGCGAACCTCCGGCGGACGCGCCGCGGATCGCCCTGCGTTGCGATCTCGATGCGCTGAAGATACTTGATGAGAAGCGAGTGGAGTATCGCTCGACGCGCGTCGGAGTCGCCCACGCCTGTGGTCACGATGCGCACACTGCGATTGTCTTGGGGATCGCGCTGACAGCGCTTAGGATGCACAACTGGCGGTGGCCCCGCGAGCTACCTGGGCTCAAGTTGCGGTTCCTCTTCCAACCGGCGGAGGAGACCTCGAACGGCGCGCGCTGGCTCGTGGAGCAGGGAGCGATCGAGAGAGTTGATGCGATTCTGGGGGTGCATGTTGATCCTGAGCGGCAAGTCGGCGAAGTCGGCATTCGCTATGGCATGCTGACCGCAAATTGCGACGCCATCGACATTGCGCTGCGCGGGCATGGAGGCCATGCGGCGCGGCCGCATCACTCGCGCGATCCGATCGCCGCCGCGGCGCAACTGGTCACATCGCTCTATCAACTGCTGCCGCGTTCGGTCGACGCTCGTGACGCCTCGGTGTTCACGGTGGGCCGCATTCATGGAGGATATTCGCACAATGTCATTCCCGAAGTCGTCGCGATTCAAGCTACCTTGCGAACGACGGATGCTGCTTCTCGCCAAACTTTGCAGCAGCGCATTCGGGAAATCTGCCAAGGGGTGGCGTTAGCGTCAGGCGTGGAGATTGAGATTGCGTTGGGCATTCCACTCCCCGGCGTCAACAATCATCCACGTTTGGCGGCGGCGCTCGAGGCGGCCGCCGTGCGGGTTGTCAGTGCCTCAGGCGTGCAGCGAATCAAGCGCGCCAGCCTGGGCGGCGAGGACTTCGCCGTGTATCTCGACCACGTCAACGGCGCGATGTTTCGCCTGGGCTGCGCGGCGCTGCAAACAGCGGCGCCTTACTTGCATTCGCCACTGTTCGACATCGACGAGCGCTGCCTGGCCATTGGCATGAAGGTGCTTTTCAGGGCGGCGGTGTTGTTATCGCTCCCCGCCGAGTCGCTCCCTCGTCATGAAAGCCAGCGGCCATGAGTCGTTTTCCATTTACGCATAACGACAAGCCGACAATCGGCATCGAGCTCGAATTGCAACTCGTCGACGCGAACACGTTCGCGCTTTCCAATTCCATCGAGGACGTGCTCGCCAACATGCCTGCGGGACGCTCGCAGGACGTCAAGCACGAATTGATGCAAAGCTATCTCGAGATCAACACCGGCATTTGCCACAATGTCGCGGAGGCGATGGACGACTTGCGCGGCAAGTTGGAGCAATTGGAAAAAGTGACGGACGCGCTGAACCTCAAGCTCTTTTGGGGCGCGACGCATCCGTTCTCGATCTGGCAGGACCAGCGGATTACGGTCAACGAGCGCTATCAGCGGTTGGTCGAACTGATGCAGGACGTCGCCCGACAACTCGTCACGTTCGGCTTGCACGTGCATGTCGGCGTCGATACAGGCGACAAGGCGGTGATGGTCTGCGATCGCATGTTGCGACATCTGCCGCTACTATTGGCGCTGTCCTCGAATTCCCCCTTTTGGCAAGGGCGGTGCACGGGGCTGCATTCCAGTCGCATGAAAGTGATGGAAGGTTTGCCAACTGCCGGACTTCCGCAGCAAATGCGGAATTACAGTGAATACGTGTGGCTCATCAATCATCTTGTGGACACCGGCTTTATCAACACGATTCGCGAAATCTGGTGGGATATTCGCCCGCACCACAACTTCGGCACCGTCGAAATCCGCGTCTGCGACATGCCGGCGAACCTCAACCAAGTCGCCGCGCTGACCGCGCTCATCCATTGCTTAGTGACGACGATCAACGATCAAATCGAGGAAGGGACGTATCAACTGGAATATCATCCGATGATGGTGCAACAGAACAAGTGGCGCGCGACGCGCTTTGGCGGCGACGCGCGCCTGGTCGATACCGACACGTATCAACAACAATCGGTGCAGGAAGTGACGAATCATCTGGTCGAACTACTGCACCCCCAGGCCGAAACGCTCCATTGCTCGGACGAACTTGAGTCCGCGCGTCACTTGCCGGCGCAGACGGGCGCGAAGCAGCAATTGGCCATTTATCAGGATTCACGGGATGGGGCCGAAGTTGTGAAGCGAATGCTGATTAAGAACGACTGGCGCTCGCTGCCCAAGTTGTAACCGCGAGTTGCCCTCCCGCTCTCAATCGGCCAACTGCTCGAGTTCTTCCCAGCGGTGATACGCGTTGGCAAGCTCCGTTTCCAGGGCTTGCAAGTTCGCTTGCGCCGCCGCGATCTGCTCGCGCGGCTGCTGATAAAATGTCGGCAATGCCATGGCGTCATGCAGCTCGGCAATGGCCGCCTCGACGTTCTCGATCCTGCGGGGAAGTTCTGTCAGTTCCTGCCGTTGCTTGAACGACAGCTTTTGCTTCTTTTCCACCGCAGGCCGCGACTTCTCCGAGGATGTCGCGGCCTCTGCAGACTTGGACCGCGGCTCATTCTTGGACTGCGGGAGCGAGCGTTGGCGCACCCAGTCGTCGTACCCGCCGACATATTCGGCGACCTGGCCCTGCTCGAACGCGATGGTGCTGGTGACGACGTTGTTCAGAAATTCGCGATCGTGGCTCACCAACAGCACCGTTCCCGTAAACTCAATCAGCCGCTCCTCCAACATCTCCAAGGTTTCGGCGTCCAGATCGTTGGTTGGCTCATCGAGCACCAAAACATTCGCAGGCTTGGCAAACAGTTTCGCCAACAGGAGGCGATTGCGTTCTCCTCCGGACAAAAACTTCACAGGCGTGCGCGCGCGCTCCGGCGTGAAGAGGAAGTCCTGCAAGTAGCCGATGATGTGCCGGGGCGAGCCGTTCACCAAAATCTGATCGTAGCCATCGCCGGCGTTTTCTTGCACGGTGGCCTCTTCGTCGAGTTGTAGCCGGAGTTGATCGAAATACGCGATTTGCAGGTTGCTTCCCATTCGCACCTTGCCGCTCGTGGGGGACAACTGGCCAAGTAAGACCCGCAACAGCGTCGTCTTGCCAGCCCCATTGGGCCCGATGACGCCGATCTTGTCGCCACGGAGAATGGTCGTCGAAAAGTCGCGAAAGATCGCCCGCTCGCCATACGAAAAACTGACATTCTCAATCTCCGCAACCAACACGCCGCTGCGTTGCGACTCTTGAATCGCCAGCCTGGCCTTCCCCGGCTGGTCACGCCGCTCGCTGCGCACCCTGCGCAACGCTTCGAGTGCCCGCACGCGTCCTTCGTTGCGCGTCCGACGGGCTTTGATACCGGTTCGAATCCAGACTTCCTCCTGGGCTAGTTTCTTGTCGAACAGCGCGTTCTGCTTTTCTTCCG
>CAUJKE010000221.1 GCA_963205385.1 Planctomycetota bacterium
AGGCGCGGTAGAAGTTGATCACCGGATCGATGAACGCCCGTACCGACTTGTACCAACCTAAAAGAAAGCCAACCGGTAACGCGATGGCCAAGCCGCACACCACACCGACCACGACGCGGCGGGTCGAAAGCAATATGTCGAGCCACAGCCCTTTTTCGGTCATCTGTTCGATCAGAACTTTCAGCACCTCCCAGGGTGCTGGGAGCAGACCGCGATCGAAAAGGTTTGACCACCAGAGCAATCCCCATGCGGCGCCAAGCGTCAGAAACGACGCAACGCCGGCGAGAAATGGGGCGGTTGAGAATCCTCGTTGCTTTGCGCAACCGCTGCGCTTTACTGCTCTCTCCTGGGGCACGGTGACCTCCTATCTATAATTGCTTGATGAGAACTTGCTAATTTACCTCAGTCCTCTTAAGCTATATAGCGTTAAAGGACTATAGATACTCGCCATGAAAAACGCAATAGCCGACAAAAAAAAGGTTCCTAGGTTGTCTTCGCCCGGTTCGGACGAAGGGACGTCAGAAGCGAGCGCGCTTGAGCGCTTACGCTTGGCACTGGAAAGTCTCTCCACCAGCGACGAGCCGCGACACAGCAGGCTGCGGCGCGCGATGCTGAACCTGATGGCTGATGGCCACTGGGCCACCGGTGACAAGCTGCCACCGGAAAAGGAAATTGCTGACGCTGTCGGCTTGAGCCTGGGAACCGTGCAGAAAGCCTTGTCCAGACTGGCCGCCGACAATGTGGTCGTGCGGCGCCATGGTCACGGAACATTTGTCAGCCCAAGCTCGCAGGCCGAACAACTCCTGCACTTCCGCTTCATTGGCGATGATGGTGTTGCACTCATGCCGGTCTATGCCGAAGCCATCGACTGCACCGCCGTCACGGACGATGGCCCGTGGATTGAGTTCCTTGCCAATGCGCGTAAATTCATTCGAGTTCGTCGGCGCATCAAGGTTGCCGACGAGTTTGACTGCCTGAGCGAGTTGTATATCGATGGCGAACGTTTTCGGTCGATTCTCGCCATGCCCTTGCAAGAACTGAACCGCGTTCTGATCCGCACCATCCTGGCCGAGCGCTTCAACGCGCCGACGCTCTCGGTTTCCCAGCAGATCCATGCCACGGAGTTTTCTGTGGAAATCGGACAGTTGCTCGGCCTCACGGCCAAGAAGCGATTCGGAATGGTGCTTGAGGTACGGTCGTACTCCCACCATCAGGCACCTCTCGCTTTCCAGGCAATCTATATACCGGGAAACGTTCGTCATCTCGATCTGCCCAGCCGCAAGGTCTTGCACACTTAGCCGATCGATCAGGCGGTAACCGCCGCCTCACAGCCGAGATGGTGGCGGATCCGTCGGATCTCATCTCCCATTCTGGTGAAGCGCTCGTCGGTCATTTCCACTGCCGGATTCTCCGTACCAAGGGTGGGAGCGTCGTACTCGACGACTACCTCGACGAAGGAAGGTCCGGGGCCCGCCAAAATCCCCTTCATTCGGGACTCAAGGTCATCCAGTGCATCGATGCGCTGAGCTGCCTCGTACCCACAGGCTTTCGCCATCGCAACCAGGTCGGCACTGCGAGCGCCCGGGGTCTCCAGGTTGCCCAGCCCGGCAAACTGGATGCTGTTGTTAAAGACAAAGTGGAACAGATTCTTTGGCCGGGCATGGGAGATGGTTACAAGTCCCCCAAGCTCCATTAGCAAACTCGCGTCACCGTCAAACACGAAGACCTTACGTTCAGGGCGCGCCAGCGCCAGACCCAGACCAATTGATGCAGCTCCGCCCATCAGAGGAACGCAGGCCATGGTCAGTGGATTAAGCGGAAGCTTGTCGAGCGCATTCATGGCGCCCATGGTGCAAACGACAATCGCGTCACCGCGATGTGCGTCAAGGATCTTGCAGGCATCGAGAGTTTTCATATTTTTGGGCTCCTCAGATTGTTCCCGGCCTTACCAGCCGACGAAATGTCCAACGATCAGCGCGGCCGGACCGCTACGCTCACGGGAAGATTTCCAGGCGGCTTCGACATTCCCCATATCGTCGGGACCTTCCAGACGCCAGTAAGGAACGCCAAGTGTTTCCAGCAAGGGCTCCAACATGAAAACCACCCGTCGCTTCGAGTCGCGCGGATTGCCCCCAAGATTGGAGAACTCCCGCCCAAATTGACCGATCACGAAGAGCAGCGGCACCTTTGAGTCGAGGCCAAGTGCACGCAAGCTGTTGATGCCGGCGTAAAGCCCCTGGTTCTGAACGATCACGGCGACGTTCTTTCCGCCGGCATAGAGTCCGCCGGCCACTTCGATCGCCTGGTCCTCCGTGGTGCAATGCACTACATTGAGCCCTGATACACCGCTATCGAGCAATTGATGCAGAGCAATCTGGACCATGTCCGGCACGGTCGTTACGTAGTCGATTCCGCAGCGCTTGAATGCGTCGACCATCGCCTGTGCGGATACCGAATGCTTCGAGAATTGCTTCATGGGATTTTCTTTGGCAAGAGCTGACATGGTGTCCTCTGTCGTAGGTCAAGAACGGCGGGCGGTATCGAGGATGAAGTCGGCAGCCCGCTCCGCGATCATCACTGTCGGAATGTTGGTATTTCCGGAAATCAGCGTCGGCATGATCGAGCAATCGACTACGCGAAGCCCTTCAACGCCATGAACACGAAGCTTCGCGTCAACGACCGCCATCGAGTCATTTGCCGGCCCCATCTTGGCGGTGCCAGAAGGATGGAAAATCGTGGTGCCATACTCACGACAGTAGGCAAGTACCTCGTCGTCCGACTTAACGTCAGGGCCAGGCCGGAACTCGCGCTTCATGTACTGGTTCATCGGCGTCGAGTTCGCCACCTTTCGGGCGAACTTCACGGCAGCAACAGCGAATCGCTTGTCGGTTTCAGACGAAAGATAATTTGAATGAATCGCCAATCTGTCGAAGGGATCGGCGCTTCGCAGTCGCAGCGTACCGCGAGACTCCGGCCGAAGTTGACATACCGAATAGGTGCAACCCGAGAAGGGGTGCACATTCCCTGCCGCGTGATCCGCCGACAGCGTGGCGAAGTGGAATTGCGTATCCGGCGTCTTACTTTCCTGGGGGATTACCCGGCAAAACATCCCGCCCATATTGATACCGATGGCCAGTGGGCCGGATCTATTCCAAATCCACTTGAGGCCGATCTTCGCCTTTCCGACGATCGAATTGAGCTGATCATTGATGGTAATCGGCTGGCTCACCTCGTACATGAGGCGAAACTGGAGGTGATCCTGGAGGTTCTCGCCAACCCCAGCGAGATGCTGAATGGAGCGGATACCGAGATTCGACAGGTGCTCACCATTACCGATGCCAGACACCATTAGGAGTTGTGGCGATTGAATGGCACCTGCGGTCAGAATGACTTCGCGTTTAGCTTTGACGTCTATCATTTCGCCGCTTTTGCGGTACTGAACACCAATCGCCTTTTTGCCCTCGAACAATATCCGTGCGGCTTGGGCACCAGTTACGACCGTCAGATTCGTACGGTTGCGAGCAGGCTTTAGGTAGGCAACTGCCGTCGAGCAACGAAAGCCCTGACGAGTGCTGAGTTGGAAATACCCGACCCCTTCCTGGCGGCCGTCATTGAAATCCTTTACGTGTGGAACACCGCAGGCTCCAGCCGCAGAAATGAAGGCATCAACTAGCTTGTCACCACCGGGCACCGTGGTTGCCCACATCGGCCCCCCGACACCGCGCGTTGCCGACTCGCCAAGGTCGTTGTGCTCCAGCTTCTTGAAGTAAGGCAGGCACTCATCCCAGCTCCACCCTTCATTTCCTTGGGCCGCCCAGAGGTCGTAGTCGTGTTTCTGACCACGAATGTAGATAAGTCCGTTAATCGAACTTGACCCACCCAACACTCGTCCGCGTGGCCAGTAAACCTTGCGGCCGTTAAGGTTGGGATCGGGCTCTGTCTCGAAGCCCCAGTTGTAGACCTTGTGGAACATGGTCTTCCCGTAGCCGATTGGAATGTGTATCCACGGATACCGGTCTGCTGGTCCAGCTTCGAGCAAACAGACAGAGTACTTGCCTCCTTCGCTCAGGCGATTTGCCAAGGTGCAGCCGGCTGAGCCGGCCCCTACGATCACGTAATCGAAATTGCGCATCAAGCGCTCTCCTCGTTCTTTTGTGTCGTGACCGGACTGCAAGGGAATTGCGATCCGGCCGCGCATGTGCATTAATAGGAGGCATGCAGGAATGGCTCAAGAAGAGTTCGAGTGGGAACGGGAAGGTGGACCAGAGAATCGCTTTTTGTCTCAAAAGTTGAGGTCTGAGTATCCAGATGAAGCAAACCGATATCGCTAACACGGAAGGAGAAGCACGCTACCTGCGCGTACTTCAAGTGCTTGAACTCGTCGCCGCCGCAACCCAGCCAATCACAGCTGCTCAACTTGGGATGCGGCTCAAGATCCCCAAGGCATCACTTGCCCGAATCGTGGAATCGTTGGTGGAAAACAACTACCTGATGAAGATCGCCGGGGAGCACAGCCTTGTCCCCGGTCCGCGCTTGGCCAATCTCGCACTGGGAACGATCGGCAACGGCGCGTTCAAGCGGAGTTGTAGGGCCGTACTCCGTTCACTGGTCCAGTCGCTCGGCGAAACCTGCAACCTGACCGCGTTGGATGGTGATCGTGTTATCCACATCGAGCGCGTTGAAACGCATGAGCCACTGCGATTGAATATTGAGCCTGGGTCACGTCATCCCTTGCATTGCACGGCAGGCGGAAAGCTGTTTCTAGCTCAGATGAATCTTCTGGAAAGAAATGAGTTGCTTGATCGTTTGGTGCTGACCCGAATGACTCCGCATACCCTGACCGATCGGCGTACGCTCGAAAAGGAACTCGATCGATTAAAGGAAAAAATGATCGGAGAAGACAAGGAGGAGTTTGTTCGCGGGATGGTCGGCGTTGCTGTTCCAGTACTTAACCACGAAAAGAAAATGGCAGCAGCTTTGGTTTGTCATACTGCCACGGCTCGCATGGGCCTAATCGAGTTAATGGAGTTCCTGCCAAAGATGCGGTTGGCAGCAGTTCAATTATCAGGACTGCTCATAGGCCGCGACGCAACTTAGGATTGCCGCTTGTGCCTTACACGATTTTGGTCGAGAGTTCGTGATCCAGCCAAGCTGACGTTCAAGTCATTTTGGTAGACGAATGACCGCTTACAGATTCACTGCTGCCGGACACTGAACGACTTGCCAACGTCCGTTTTGGCCGAATTCCGGGCTGTGACCATCGTCTCAAACTCGGCCTTTGCAGTCAGTCAATCAGTAGCAAGCGAAAGGCAGGAGCCGTGCACATAACGGTCATCGCGGCGTGGCGCCAGCCACCGAACCGCCTGATGCTATGCCTTTAGTCGAATTGCCACTTTCCGTCATTCGCCATACGATTCGGAAACTCCCTATTCCGGTCCTATAGAAAGTCACGCCGAGGCCCACGTGCGCAAAGAATCGATCTTCATCAGCCATGCAACGCCCCAGGACAACGACTTCGTTCGCTGGCTCGCTGCGAAGTTAGAACTGGCCGGCTACACCGTTTGGCATGATCTCGCGCGACTGAAGGGCGGAGACTATTTTTGGGACAAGATCGAGAAGGCGATCCGTGAGGAGACATTCCGGATGTTGGCCGTTGTCTCCCATAATTCCGTGGAAAAGTCAGGCGTCAAGGACGAATGGGCGCTCGGTCTGACGATGGAAAAGACGACCCCGGGGTTTGTGATTCCGCTGCGGATTGACGATTATGACTTTTCGCTCCTACCCATCGGCATCCACCGTAAAAACGTCGTCGATTTCTCCGCGGGCGGCTGGCACAAGGGCCTGACGGACCTTCTCGATACGCTGTCCGAGGCGCAGACACCGCGCACAACATCCGATCCACGCAGCGCCATGCATTGGTTGCCCGAGCTAAGGGACGGCGCAATTGTCAAAGGCAGTCTAGGCGAGAAGCTCGACTCCACGTGGTTGCGCGTGCTCTCAATGCCACCGGCCTTGGAAACGGCCCGTTTCCTTGGGAAGGAACGCCGAATCAGCGTCACGAAGGAGAACCGCCACATCCCTTGGTTTGAACATGAAGATCGGATCGTCGGCTTTGCGAAGTCGGGCGACTTGGTTTCCCTGATGTCCAAATCCGCCATGCTGGATAAATCAAACTCGATCGATCTCGAGACCTTCATCAACCGAGACGGCAAGTTCGGCGACAAGTTCGTATGGCAAAGCGATGCTCGCAAACGCGTCGTGAATCTCATGCGGCAAGCTTGGGAACTTGCGATGGAGGCGAAGGGCCTCGCGCTTGTTGAATCGGGTGGTCGGCGTGTCTATTACGTGCCACCGAAGCTGACAGGGGGGCGAGGTGCATTTGTCCCGTTCGTCGATGTGGACGGTCGCACGAGGAAGAAGGCTTTGAACGGCAGAAGCGACAAGCGAAAGGCGAACTGGAACTACGGCGTGGGGCTGGTACCGTCGTTGGATGAGCCTTGGCATATGGAGCTTCGACCGACGATCATCTTCACGGATGACAACGATCAGCCTTTCGAGATTGCTCGAGCGCAGCGACTGCGTCTCAGCTTCTGTCGCAATTGGTGGAATGATAGATGGCGTACGTTCCTGCGAGCCTTTCTTGCCCTCATAGCGGGTGGACAAACTAGCATCCAATTGGCTGTCGGTTCGGGACGGTTCTTGGTCGTCGAGGCATCGCCGATGATCTTCACATCGCCGGCCGGGCTGACGGATGGCCCACCTACTGTCGATGCTGATGTCGCCGACGAGGATGACAGCGACGCGGTTTGGGATACTGATGCCGACGGTGAGATCGACGACCAAGGAGACGTAGCATGACCGTCTCCTTCGATCTTCTTGATCTCCCTGAACCGGATCTCCTGTTCGCTCATGGGCAACGCATGGCGCATCCCAAAGACGGCCTGTTGCTGTACGGACCACTTAATGCGCCGCGAGACGCTGGCCAATTGCGAATTGGAGTCGTCGCGACAGCCGAGGGGCTCAGGCGCTACTCCACCTGTGTCGGGCGACTCGCGAAGCCCATCGAACCAAAAAAGCCGGATGATCCAAACCACACCATCTTTCCCGGATTCCAAGCCGTGTTCGGCGTCGATTGGCCGGCAACACCAGCCATCTGGCTCGAAATCGACGGCGATGAACTTGCGCGTGCCATCCGAATAGAGGATCGTCACCAAGCTGTTCATAAGGCAGTGAGCTATTACGCCGACGCAATCGTCGATCATTTGCGTCAGGCCAGTGAATCGGACGTCGATCTTTGGCTCGCCGTCGTGCCGGAGGATGTGCATCGTTACTGCCGCCCGGAATCGACGGTCGAGAAGTCGCAGCGCGAAAAGCGCGACGTGCCCATGAACAAGGCCGCGGCAACCCGCCTGCTGCGCGCCCCGGGCTTGTTCGAGGACGACAACAAATGGGCCGAACTCTACTTGTATGAAATTGATTTCCATAACCAGTTGAAGGCAAGACTTCTCGAACACAAGGCTGCGGTGCAGGTGGTGCGGGAAACGACGCTGACTCCGGAAGAGTTTCGCAAGGAGAATGGGATGCCGCTGCGTGGTCTCCAGGATCCGGCTACGCTAGCATGGAACTTGGCGACCACCTGTTTTTTCAAGGCGGGTGGTAAACCGTGGCAGCTTGGCGCTTCGCGCCCCGGAGTTTGTTACGTCGGCATCGTTTTCAAGAAGGACTTGTCGTCGCCCGAACCAGGAAACGCCTGCTGCGGCGCGCAAATGTTCCTCGATTCGGGCGACGGCGTCGTGTTTCGTGGCGCTGTAGGGCCGTGGCTCACGAAGACAGATCATGATTTCCATTTGCCCAAAGATAAGGCGAAGGCGCTCATGGCGCTAGTGGTCGATGCCTACCGAAAGAATCATGGTGGCGCGGCACCTAAAGAGCTTTTCATCCACGGCAAGACCAGATTTTCCGCTGAGGAATGGGAAGGCTTCAAGGAGACGGTTCCAGCCGAGACCAACGTCGTGTGCATCCGAATTCGCGAAGATGCCACAATGAAGCTCTACCGGCATGGGACGCGGAACGTTGCCCGGGGGACCGCGTGGGCAAAGTCGGCGCGGGTCGCATATCTCTGGACAAAAGGTTTTGTTCCGCGACTTCAGACGTATGCGGGAAGGGAAGTGCCCAATCCGCTGTCCATTGAGGTCTGCCGCGGGGAGGCGGACATCCGGCAGGTGATGGCAGACATCCTAGCCCTGACGAAACTCAACTACAACGCTTGCATCTATGCCGACGGACAGCCAGTGACTTTGCGCTTTGCTGACGCGGTGGGCGAGATATTGACTGCGGCGCCAAGAAAGAACGAACTTCCGCCGCTGCCTTTTCGCTATTACATTTGAATTTCCGATAACTGGTGGCAACTGATCCTAGGTTCCTGGCGTTTCTCGGCGCGGTGCGCAAAGATTCTTCGAGACCCCAGGCTCAACTATGCGACTACTCCTGGGAGGTGTCATGAAGCTCGTCCGACTTCACTTGTCAAACTTCCGATCGTTCGGTCCCGGACCAACCACTATTGAGCTGGATGACATGACGTTCTTGCTCGGACCCAACGGAGCGGGGAAGACGGCGGTGCTCCAGGCGCTTGCCCGTATGTTTAGCCTGGATCCGACCCAGCGGCGGATTAGGCGATCCGACTTCCACGTTCCATCGGATGAGGCGCCCGAGAACGCACCGGACGAACGGGAACTGTGGATTGAAGCGGATTTCGAATTTCCCGAACTGGTTCAAGAGAACGCCGATGGAGAAGATCTCCCAGCGGTCCCCGGCAACTTCGCTCACATGCAGTTGGTTTCTGAAAATGGGCCCGTCCAGGTTCGCTTCCGACTCAGGGCAACAATCGACCAGGACGATGACCTCGAAGAGAGCTTCACCTACGTAATCAGCGAAGACGAGGATGGGGTGCCTATCGAGGAAAGTCGCGTGTCGAAGCAGGATAGGAGTGCGATCCAGGTCCACTACCTTCCCGCACGCCGCGACCCTGCGGATCACATCTCGTACTCTGCCAATGCATTGCTCGGGCGGGCGCTGCGGTCGGCGGATTGGAGTGCCGAGCGCGAGGTGATTAGTACCTTGACCGAACAAATCAGTGACGAACTCACGGACAACGAGGCCATCGGCGGGATAGCCGCCGCGCTGACCGAGCAATGGAGCGATCTGCATAAGGGGAACTACTACGCCAATCCATCGGTTTCCTTCAGCCGGAATGAGATCGAGAACCTTCTTCGCCACCTGAGCGTCGGGTTTGCGCCGGGCCACGGCGAGTCGATTGTTGACTTTGAAAGGCTCAGTGACGGTCAGCAGTCCCTCCTTTACGTTTCACTCGTGCTTGCCATGCATAGTATTGGCAGCAAGGTTTTAAGCGGTGAGCTGGCAGCAGCGTTCGACATCGACAAGTTGAGACCCGCTGTCTTTACGCTCATCGCTATTGAGGAGCCGGAGAACAGTCTCTCACCCCACTATCTCGGGCGCGTCGTCAGAACGCTGACGACGTTCGCCGAAGGACTAGACAGCCAGGCCTTGGTGGCAACGCACTCACCCTCGTTGCTGCGGCGAGTCCCACCGGAGTCTGTCCGATACCTCCGACTGAGTGCGGCGCGGACCACACTCGTGATGAGTATCGAACTCCCCGAGGATGCGTCAGCACAGAAGTTTGTCCGCGAAGGTGTCCAAGCCTTCCCGGAGCTGTACTTCTCTCGTCTTGTGGTCCTGGGTGAAGGGGATAGCGAACAGGTCGTTCTGCCGCGCCTACTTGAGGCGCGAGGTATCCTCGCTGACGATGCATCCATTTCTGTCGCGCCGCTCGGTGGCCGACACGTCAACCATCTCTGGCGGCTCCTGAACGGGCTCGGCATCCCCCATGTCACACTACTCGACTTGGATGTCGCGCGGCACCAGGGCGGATGGGGCCGCATTACCTACGCCGCCAGGAAGTTGCTGAACTACGCCGACATCGACGGCAACGATCTGACGCAGGACGAGATCGACGGCATTCCCGCATGGAACTCCAACGACGGAATCATCGTTGACGACCAGGGCTGGAT
>CAUJKE010000222.1 GCA_963205385.1 Planctomycetota bacterium
GGCGGCGAGCGCCGTGGCGACCAAGAATAAATGCTGCAGCCCATAGCGCCACAACCGTTTGGCCAGCGACGGCGCCGCATAATCGCCGCTGACGCCATACTCCTTAACGAGAAATTCTTGTGCGGTCACGCCCGGCGAGAGTCGCTCCACTTGAACCGCTGCATTGAGCGTTTGCATCTCCTCGACAGTGATCGAGCCGGCGATGTTGTCGATTACCTGTTGCAAGTCAGGCACGCGCTCGAGCGTATCCTGCCGAATTAACAGCACGGATTCATAATCGGGAAAGACGCGCGCGTCGTCTTCCAGCACGCGAAAGCCAAACTGCTGGACCGCCGCGTCGGTGAGATACGCGTCCGTCGCATCCGCTTCGCCGCCACTGACCGCCGCGTAAGCCAGGCCGTGCTCCATCACCTTGGGCGAATGTTGCGGCAACTGATACGTTTGCTTGAGCGTCGGCCAGCCATCGCTGCGTTCGGCGAACTCCGTACTGATGACGAACTTGACTTCCGGGTGCGCCTTTAAGTCGCTGATCGTGCGGATGCCGAGCTCCTGAGCGCGGGACTCGAGCATCACAATCGCATACGGATTCGCGAACCCCAGCGACGGCGACATTACGATCCCCTGCTGCGCGAGCGAGCGCCGCAGCGCGTCCTCATCGGCCAGCGAATCGTCTTTCAGAATCTCCTTCACAATCGTCCCGGTATATTCGGGATACAGATCGATCTCACCGGAGAGGAGCGACTTCCAGACGATCGGTGTGGAGCCCACGCGTTTGTGAACCGCGTCGATTTGCCTTGCAGTAGCAAGCTGCGTGACGACCTCGGCGAGAATGTCGGATTCGGGAAAGACCTTGGAACCCACGACTAATTCTGCGCGACTCCCGTGGCAGCCTAAGAGCGTGAACAAGAGTGACGCCCAGCAGAACGCCCACCAGCACGCGCGCGAGGTGCTCGCGGGGCGCGTCATGATGCGCCTCCCAGCGATTCCAGCGGGCTGCGTTGGGCGTTGATGAAGCGCGTCACGAATTCATCCTCCGGGCGATTGACCAGGTCGGCGAGCGAGCCTTGCTGCGCGATGCGGCCTTGCTTCAAGACAACGATCTCATCGGCCAAGAAGCCGGCCTCGCCGATGTCATGCGTGACGATCACGACCGTGCGTTGTAAGCGGCTGAAAATCTCTCGCAAATCGCGTTGCAAATCGTTGCGAATCAGGGGGTCGAGCGCTCCCATTGGTTCGTCAAGCAGGAGCACGTCCGGTTCCAGGAACAGCGCCCGCATCAAACTCACCCGCTGCCGCTGGCCGCCTGAGACCTGCGTGGGGAAGCGGTTGAGACTCTCGGCGGGCAAATGGGTGATCGCCATGAGTTCGGCGAGTTTCGTGTCGATGCGCTGCCGATCCCACTTCAGATTTCTCGCCATGAGCGTGATATTGTCGAAAATCGTCATATGCGGAAACAAGCCGCCGTCCTGGATCACGTACCCCATCCGCCGCCGCACCGCGAGCAAATTGGCAGGCGTGACTGGGGTCTCATCGAACCAGACCGCGCCGGTATCTGTGGATAACAGGCCAACGATGATGCGGAGGAGCGTCGACTTGCCGCAACCGCTGGGCCCTAAGAGGGCTGTTGTGCCGCCGCGTTGAAATCTCAGCGACAACGGCGCGAGGGCCTGCGTCGAGCCAAATCGTTTGCTGACCTCACGAACTTCAAGCATGTAACGTCCGCTGGTGAAAGCAGCATTCCAACGCGCGTCCGAGCGCGGAATCAAGAGACGACGCTATGATACGACGCCGGCGGCGGTCTCGCCACGTCCAGCGGGCCGTATCTGGCCTGGAAGGGCCCGCTCTGGGAAGGTATCGTAGGCGTCGCCCATTCGAATCTGCCATGCTCGTCATTGCCTGGAAGGACCGCTTGCCGTGGAACAAGTGATTGCTCTCATCACCCTGGCCGCGATGGAAATCGTGCTGGGGATCGATAATATCGTCTTCATTGCCATCCTCACGTCCCGGCTTCCGCCGGCGCAGCAGCCCAGTGCGCGTCGTTGGGGGCTCGGTTTGGCGCTCATCTCACGGATCTTGCTGCTCTTCAGTTTGTCGTACGTCATGCAGCTCGATAAGCCGGTGTTCTACCTCTCGGAAATTCTGGAGTCCGCCGGCATCGCGAGCCCCTGGGAGACGCCGGAGCCGGCTCCCGAGGGGACTCCCCACGTTGAGGGCTCTCCCGACGAAGCCTCGGCCGCCGGCGAGGCCGCCAAATCGCCCACCGGCCACGCCCAGCACAAGTACGATCCCAATGGCATTTCGATCAAGGATTTGATCCTCATTCTCGGTGGTTTGTTTCTGTTGTGGAAAAGCACCGTGGAAATCCATAAGAAAATCGAAGGCGAGCACGAGGAGCACGTGAAACAGGGGTCGGTCAGTTATAGCGCCGTCCTCATACAGATCATGCTGCTCGACATCATTTTCTCGCTTGATTCCGTCATCACCGCGGTCGGGATGGCCAAGCATCTTGAGATTATGGTGGCGGCCGTCATCATCGCTGTCATCGTGATGATGATCTTCGCCAATGGCATCGCCAACTTCGTGGAGCGGAACCCCACGATCAAGATGCTCGCGCTCAGCTTCCTGATCCTGATTGGCGTGATGTTGATGATTGAGGGGCTGGGCACCCATATTGATAAAGGCTACATCTATTTCGCCATGGCGTTTTCGCTCGTGGTGGAGATGCTCAACATG
>CAUJKE010000223.1 GCA_963205385.1 Planctomycetota bacterium
CGATTACGATACGGCCATTGGTCGTCTGGAAAGTATTTCGCATGCAAAAGAGATGACAACCCTGGCGTCGTACAGTTATACTTATGACTTGGCGGGCCGTTTTGACGAGATCGATTCGCTGCTCGACGGCGTCACGAGTTACACCCACGACAACCGGGGCCAACTCACGGATGCCGACCATGCCAGCATAACGGATGAAGCGTATGCGTATGATGATAATGGCAACCGGGTGATGTCGGGGCATGTGGTCGGCGCGAACAATCAGCTCACGATCGACGGCACGTACACCTACGAATATGATGATGAAGGGAACCGGACGGCCCGCGAACTGATCTCCACCGGCGAACGCACGGAATACGAGTGGGATCATCGCAACCGGCTGGTGCGAGTGGTTTATAAGGACGAGTTTGATGATGTGGTGAAAGTTGTCGAGCACTCCTACGACTACCAAAACCGCTGGGTGCGGAGTCAGGTAGATGCGGATGGCGATGAGGATTTCGATAGCGAGCGGTTCTTTGCCTATGATGGCAACCAGATCGTGCTGGCCTTCGATGGAGACCAGGCCAACGACCTCACGAATCGTTACCTCTGGGGACCAGTCGTCGATCAGATCCTGGCGGACGAGCAGGTCACTTCGCTCGGCTCCGCTGGCGATGTGATTTGGCCGCTGACGGATCATCTGGGGACGGCGCGGAAACGAAAAGGACAGGCATGATTGTACTCGCCGGAAGAATTTACAAGCCTGCTCGTCAACAAGAATGACCGGCAATATGGTGTTTTGAGCCGCGCTGGCGGAAGTGGATGAAATGGGTTGGGACTGCCAGCTTGCTGAACTGGTTGGACGGGGCCGTGCCAGCGAATGCCACAAATGGGCGGGGGGCAACTTATGGCGGCTAGGCAGCGACGGGGAGAAAATCCACTACGTTCCTGGGGTAAACCTGCACAGTGGAAAGGGCCATGAATGGCCCTCCAACGGGTTGCGCGTGTGGGTCCGCATCACCCGTGCTCAAGCACGAGTCTAATACCCGCCTGACGGCGGGAAAGGACCGTGAACGGCCCTGAATACCGAGGTTTTCAACCATGAAACCGATCACCGTTCCCCCCACCAATAACGGCGATCATTAGCCCCTCTGCGCAATCGCCGCCACGTCCCCGCGACCCCATCGGGCTCGTCCCGATGGTGAACGAGTCGGTGAGCTAAACCCTCGCCGCCCCTCCTCCTTCACGACCCCTTCGGGCTCGCCCCGATGGTGAGCGAGTCCCCCAGCTACTCCCGCGTAACCGCCCTCCACCAATAACAGCGATTATTAGCGCCTCTGCGCGATCATCGCGCGAGCGATTCCCCAGGGGCGTTTACGCTCCTTCTCGCTGCGCGGCTTGCGCCGTGGGACTGCTTTTCGCTTGTGGTACGATACGTTCACCAAGCCTGTGCCCAGTTTTTTCCTTGAAAGTGTTATGGCCGATCAATCCACCACCGTCAGTGAACTGCGATCGATGATTCGCGACTTCGTTGCGGAGCGCCAGTGGCAACAGTTTCATGCGCCCAAGAATTTGAGCATGGCGCTGGCGATTGAAGCCGCGGAATTGATGGAGCACTTTCAGTGGATTGGCGTGGAGCGCTCGCGCGAGCTCAAAGCGGATCCTGCCGCCGTCGCGGCCATTGGCGAAGAACTGGCGGACGTTCTTTGTTACGCGCTGGCGATCGCCAATGAACTGGAATTGGATGTGAGCGAAACGATGCGCGCGAAGATGAAGAAGAACGAGGCGAAATATCCCGCCGAGGAGATTCGCGGCCGCTACGGCCACGAGGACGACGGCCGCCGTTAGCGCATTAGTCCTGCCGGGCCGCGGGATTGCTGCGGCGACGATATTGCCCCGGCGTCTCGCCCGCGAGACGCTTAAAAACGACGCTCATATATTCCGGATGCCGATAGCCGGCCAGCGGGGCGATTTGCGCTAGCGAGAGCTCCGTCTCCGCCAATAGCTGCCGCGCGCGTTTGAGCTGCACCTGGCGAATTTCTTCCTGCGGCGAGCGTCCCACATACCGCCGAAACAACCGCTCGAGCACGCTCCGCGTGAGCGGAACTTGCTGCAACACGTCCGCGACGCCAATCCCGTCGCAAGCATGTTCCCGAATGTAGCGCAGCGCTGTCACGACATTCGGCTGATCGATCGCCAAGACATCCGTCGACTGCCGCGTCACGACGCCAATCGGCTCGACGAATTGCGCGGTTCGCCCCACGCGCTCCCCTTGCATCAGCGCTTCGAGCAGCGCTGCCGCGTCATAGCCAATCCGCTCGGGATTAGGCACCACGCTCGTCAGCGGCGGATCGCACAAGCTGCAGAGCAGTTCGTCATTATCAACGCCGATCACCGCCACTTCCTCGGGAACCGCGAGGTCATAGCGTCGGCAAGCATCGAGCACGTGCTGGCCGCGCATGTCGTTGCAGGCCATTACGCCCAGCGGCTTGGGAAGCGCGCGCAGCCAGCGGCCGATCGTCTCTTGTTGCTCATCCCAGTTGGGGGCTTGCGCCGGATCCCACGGCGACGCCAGCACCGCGCACTGGCGGCCTGCCTCGCGCAAGGCGTCCATGAATCCCTGTTGTCGTCGGTGCGACCAATCGTGGTTCGAGTAGCCACAATAGCCAAAGTGGCGAAAGCCGCGCTCGAGTAAGTGCCGCGCCGCCAACATGCCGATCGTGACGTGATTGGTCCAGATGTGCGGCAGCGACAGGTTGCCATACACGTCCGTCAAATCCACCACCGGCGTTCGCATGGCGCGAAACGTTTCGGCCAGCGCAGGCGTTGTCCAGCGGCTAATGATGCCGTCCCCATCCCATTTCGGCAGCCACTGGGGCGGCTCCGCCATCAGCTCGCGCTGCTCAAGCATCAGCGACCACGGTACATGCTCCGTGACGTACCGATTGATGCCGCGCAGCAACTCACGGCCATAAGCCGAAGAGGTTTCGATCATCAACAAGACGCGACGCCGGCGCATAAACGACAATGATTCTCAGCAGAATTGAAAGGCGGCCGCACGCGGCCCAGCGGCGGCCCGCTTCGCCCACGTTTTGATAACACGTTTAATTTTAACAGTTTGCGCCTGGGGCGCTGCCAAAGTCGTAGCATAACTGGCGAAAAAGGCAATTGCAAAGATTCTCAAAAGCCATTCTGCAAAACTCATTGAGCACGGCGCGTCTTTCGGGCACAATAGAGGGCATCTCTCACTGCGTCCGTTGGAAAAGCATTGGGGCCCACCTTGTACCTCCCTCGTCGCCGCTGGCCAATAGTGTTTGTCGTCAGCGCTGCGAGTCATCTCCGGTAGATCATTGCATGATGGGATCGCGTTATCGTTGGCTCTTGACTGTCGCCTGGGTAGTGGTCGGCTTCGGGTTTGCTCCGCGCGTGAGTTACGCGCAAGGCCCCGCGGTCGAGCACCACGTCGACTACGCGCGCGAAGTCCAGCCGCTGTTGGCTCGGCGCTGCTATGCGTGTCACGGGCCGGATAAGGATGAAGGCGGGTTACGGCTGACGGACCGCGCCGTCGTGACCGGAGAACTCGAGTCCGGCGAGATTGGCGTTGTCCCCGGTGAGCCTGAGAAGAGCGAACTCGTGGCGCGCATCACCGCCGAGGATGAGTTCACGCGGATGCCCCCCGAAGGCAAGCCGCTCACGGCCCATGAAATCGATCTGCTCAAGCGGTGGATCGCTCAAGGCGCGAAGTTCGAAAAGCACTGGGCGTTTGTGCCGCCGCAATTGCCGGTCGTGCCGGAAGTCAAGAATAACGCTTGGGTGCGGAATCCGATCGATGCGTTTGTACTTTCCCGCTTAGAAGCCCGCGGGCTTGCGCCTGCGCCGCCGGCGGAGAAGCGATCGCTGTTGCGGCGGTTATACTACGACCTCACCGGCTTGCCTCCGACGCCGGCAGAAGTCGCGGCGTTTGTCGCGGACGAAGCCCCCGACGCTTACGAGCGCGTGGTCGATCGCTTGCTCGATTCGCCCCGTTATGGCGAGCGCTGGGCGCGGCACTGGCTCGACGTGGTCCGTTTCGCGGAAACCAACAGCTTCGAGCGCGACGGCAACAAACCGCACGCCTGGCGGTTTCGCGATTATGTCATCCGCTCCTTCAACGACGACAAACCGTACGACCAATTCATCCGCGAGCAACTCGCTGGCGACGAATTGCCGAATCCTTCGCCGGACGCGCTGATCGCCACCGGCTACTATCGGCTGGGTCTATGGGACGACGAACCAGCCGATCGCGCGCAGGCCATGTTCGATGGTTACGACGACCTGGTCACGACCACCTCGCAAGGCTTTCTGGGGCTGACCGTCAACTGTGCCCGCTGCCACGATCACAAGATCGACCCGATTCCGCAGCAGGACTACTATGGCCTGGTCGCGTTTTTCCGGGGCATCACCCCGATGGGCAACGGCGGACCCGATATCGAACGCCCGCTATTCGCCAACGCTGAAGAACGCGCCGCGTACGAGGCCGCGCTCGAACAAAATCGCCTCGATTTGGACGCGACCCAACAGCAGATCTCCACGATCGAGAATGAGTTCAAGCAAAAGCTCAGCGCTCTCGCCCAGACAGGCGCCCACGCCAGCGATTTGGATGATCTCGAGTATCGCTTTTATCGGGATGCGTTCGATAAGCTGCCGGACTTCGATAATCTCAAGGCGGAGACCGTCGCCCGTGTGCCGAGTCAACTGTTGGATATTTCGCTCGCGACGCGGGAGTCGAACTTTGGCTTCGTCTTCACCGGGGTGCTCAAGGTTCCGCAAGATGGCGAATATACTTTTGTGCTCGACTCGGATGACGGCTCGCGGCTGTCGCTCGAAGGCAAAACGGTGCTGGAATATGACGGCGTGCATGGATTGGGGAATCCCCACACGGCGACCGTCGCGCTGAAAGCTGGTCGCGTGCCGGTGCGGTTCGATTATTTTCAAGGCACCGGCGGACAAGGACTCAGCTTGAAGTGGTCAGGCCCAGGCGTGCCGGAGCGGTCTTTGTCCTCGGTGGATGTCACAGGCGCGAGCGCCGTCAAGCAGCGAGATTTCAACCAGTTGCTTAACGAGCAAGGCCCCAAGTTGCTGGGCGCGGACAAGGTTCGTGAACTGCGCGAGCTGCAAAAAACGCTCGCGCGCTTGAAGGCCGACAAACCTCCGGTGGCGATGGCGCTCTGCGTTACCGAACGTGGAACCGAACCGCCCCCCACCAACCTGTTGATGCGCGGTAGCCCGCATGCCCCTGGCGACGAGGTGCCCCCTAAGTTCCTCGAGATCCTCGGCGGCGGCGTCGCCAAGATTGAAGTCCCGGCGGATCGGGAATCCTCCGGCCGGCGGCTGGCGCTGGCTAACTGGATCGCCTCGCCTCAGAACGGCCTCACCGCGCGTGTGATGGTCAATCGCGTCTGGCAACATCACTTCGGGCGCGGCATCGTCCGCTCGCCCAACAACTTTGGCCTGTTAGGCGAGCGGCCGACCCATCCCGAACTGCTCGACTACCTGGCGTTCAAATTCGTCGATTTCGGCTGGCGATTGAAGCCGCTGCATAAGTTCATCGTGATGTCGAGCACCTATCGTCAGGCGTCCGAAGGAAGCCCCGAGGCACTCGCCGCCGATCCCGGTAACGACCTGTTCTGGCGGTACGACCTCCGGCGTTTAAGCGCCGAGGAAGTCCGCGATTCCGTCCTGGCAGTCAACAGCCGCCTCAACCTTGAAATGTACGGGCCAGGCTTTTATCCCACCATTTCCAAGGAAGTCCTTGCAGGCCAATCGCGGCCCGGCGCGGGGTGGGGCAACTCGACGCCCCAGGAGCAAGCACGGCGCAGCATTTATATCCACGTGAAGCGCTCGCTGCTGACGCCGCTCCTCTCCGTGTTCGATTTTCCGGACACCGACATTAGCTGTGAAGCCCGCTTCATCACCACTCAGGCCGCGCAGGCTCTCGCGCTCCTCAATGGCGACTTCATGAACCTTCAAGCCGCAGCTTTCGCCCAGCGGATTGGCCGCGAAGCGCCGGATGACTTGCGCAAACAAGTCGCGCTAGCCATGGAACTGGCCCTTTGCCGCCCGGCGACGGAGTCCGAGATTGAGCGCGGCCTCAAGCTCATTGACACGCTGCAAACAGAACACCAACAAACGGCCGAAGCCGCCCTCACCGGTTTTTGCCTGTACGTTTTCAACCTGAACGAATTCGCCTACCTCGACTAACCGAGCCAGACTGGAAGGACGACGATGTCGCATCACAACCAACCTGCGGGACGTAACTTTTGCGGCCGCACGCGGCGCGAATTTTTGTGGCAACTGGGCGGCGGATTTGGCGGCGTCGCCTTGGCGGGGATGCTCGCCGGCGACGGGCATTTTGGCAACTCCGCGCACGCCGCGCCGCTGCCGCAGTTCAAGAACCCGCTCGCGCCGAAGCCGCCGCACTTCGCACCCAAAGCCAAGAGCGTCATCTTTTTGTTCATGTATGGCGGGCCCAGCCATATCGATACGTTCGATTACAAGCCGGAAATGATCGGCCGCGACAATCAAACCGTGCAAGTCAAAACCTTTGGCCGCGGCGGTCACAAAAACGAAGGGCGGATTGTCGAACCGCGGTGGAAATTCAAGCAATATGGCGAGTGCGGCAAGTGGGTCAGCGACCTGTTTCCCAACCTTGCCGCGCATGTTGACGACATCGCCTTCCTGCACTCGATGACCGCCGACTCGCCGATTCATGGCTCCGCCATGTTGATGATGAACTCCGGCCGCATCCTCAGCGGCTTCCCGTCGCTCGGTTCGTGGGCGAATTATGGCTTGGGGAGCGTCAACGAGAACTTGCCAGGTTACGTCGTGATGCTCGACCCGACCGGCGGACCGATCAGCGGCGCCAAGAATTGGTCCAGCGGCTTCATGCCTGCCACTTATGCCGGCACGATCATGCGTTCCGAAGGCGCGCCGATTCACGATCTCAAGCCGCAAGCGGGAACCACGCGCGAGGCTCAGCGCGCTTTGCTCGACGCCCTCCGCGACGCGAACGAAGAGCATCTTGCAGCGCGCTCCGGCAGCGCTAACGAATTGGCCGCGCGCATCGCCAGTTATGAACTGAGCTTCAAGATGCAACAGCACGCGCCGGAAGCGGCCGATCTGTCGCAAGAGACCGCGGAGACGCTCCAGCTTTACGGGGCCGACCAGCCGCGAACCCGCGATTTCGGTCGCCGCTGCCTGCTTGCGCGGCGACTCGTCGAGCGGGGCGTGCGCTTCATTCAGCTTTACTCCGGCGGCGCCCACAACGACGACAACTGGGACGCCCACGGCGACTTGAAGAAGAACCATGAGTTCCACGCCGGCAATACCGATCAACCGATCGCGGCGCTGTTGCAAGACCTCAAGCAGCGCGGCCTACTGGACGAGACGCTCGTGGTTTGGGGAGGCGAGTTTGGCCGCCAGCCGACGGCCGAGTATGCGTCAGGGACCGGCCGCGACCACAACGCCTACGGTTTCACGATGTGGATGGCCGGCGGCGGCATTCGAGGGGGCGTCAGCGTGGGAACCACGGATGAACTCGGCGCCGCCGCGGTCGAGAAGCCAATGCACGTGAAGTATCTCCATGCCACGATCCTCAACCAGTTGGGCCTCGATCCCAATCACCTCTCCTATTTCTACAGCGGCCTCGATCAAAAACTGGTCGGCGTCGAACATGTGGAGCCGATCCAGGAAGTGATTGCCTAGGGATCAGCGCGTCATGAACTATTGGTTGGTGAAAACCGAGCCGGAGTCGTACTCCATCGACGACCTCGCGCGCGAGAAAAACAAGCGAACTTGCTGGGATGGCGTGCGGAACTATCAGGCCCGCAACTTCATGCGCGACGACATGCGCGTAGGCGATCTCGTCCTGTTCTACCATTCCAACGCGAACCCGCCGGCGGTCGTCGGCGTCGCGCAGGTCGTCCGCGAAGCGTATCCCGATCCCACCGCGTGGGATGAGGACGATTCGCACTTCGATCCCAAGTCTTCGCCTGAAAATCCTCGCTGGGTCATGGTCGATCTGCAGTTTCAGCAAAAATTTAGCGCGCCGTTGAGCCTCCAATCGCTGCGCAGCGTCAAAGCACTCCAACAAATGGAACTCTTGCGCATCGGCTCGCGTTTATCGGTGCAGCCTGTTCGCAAAAGCGAGTTCGAGACGATCCTCCGCCTGGCGACTAAATAGGGAATTCCAGCCGCGACGCACGATTGCGGGTCGCATCCTGGCCCGCCAAGGCCATGATCAGCGGCGAAGTTTCTGACATTAAACCAATGCTAACGGCAACCTGAACTACCATTCCACAATCAGTGAGCAATGCCCCTTTTCCGCTCCAATTAACCAGCTAGACTAGGAAACCTGGGAAGCTCCACAGCGGTTCAAACGGTGACTGCCAAGAGCGACGAACGCTCGTAGCCCGCCTGTGCGAACGGTCGCGCTTTGGGGTTGTCCCTTTGTTTGTCGCGACGCCTCTTTGTAGAATGGCCCGCTGGCAAGCAGGTGTTTTCCGCTGCAAACAGAATCCGCGACTAGACTTACAGGCGAAGGAGTAGCGCCGGTGCAGATCAATATCTCGGCCCGACATGGTCATTTGAGCACACAGACTCAGGCGTTGGTTGCTGAGAAGGTTGAAAAGGTCAAGAAGTTTCTCGATCGCATCACTTCGATTGTGGTGACTTGCGACCTGGAGCATCGTGACGCGCCGGAGGCGGAAATTCGGGTCACTGCTGAGCACGCCGGTGAATTCGTGGCGACCGCCCGAGCGGATAATCTGCTCGCGGCGCTGGACAGCGCGATCCACAAGGTTGAGCAGCAGTTGAAAAAGCACAAGGAAAAGTTGACCGATTATCGCGGCCCCTCGGTGAAGCATTTGCCGCTTGAGGCTGAAACGGAAAACGAGTAATGGATGGCGCGAGGCGTTCAACTTGGCGCTGACCTGGGGACGTACTCGCGCGACTTCTGGAGAAAGGGAACTCGCTGTGAAATTTTCAGATTTTGTCTGTAAAGATGCGATTCAATCGCAGCTTAGCGCGCTCGACAAGGAAGCCGTCATCCAAGAACTGGTCGGCGCGCTGATTGCCGCCGGGCAGGTCAAGGCCGCCGAGCAAGAGAGCATCGTCAAGGCGATCATGAAACGGGAAGAGTTGGGAAGCACCGGCATTGGCCGGGGCGTGGCCGTTCCGCATACCAAGCATCCCAGCGTCGATCGCCTGATCGGCACCGTGGGCGTCAGCACCGAAGGTGTTGATTTTCAAAGCCTGGACGGCGAAAAGGTGCAACTGTTTTTTCTGTTGATCTCGCCGCCTGATCGTCCAGGCGATCACTTGCGGGCGCTGGAAAACATCTCGCGTCAATTGCGTGATGATTCGTTCTGTCGCTACCTAAAGCAATCGAAGACGGCCGAGGATATCCAGCAATTGCTGGAGGAATCGGACAACAACCAATTCGGTTCTTAATCCTCCCAGGTCCGGCAGTGCGGCGCGGCACAACGTGGCGCGGCGGGCGCACCTGCGCAGGCGTTGTGCGAACCCAGTTGCACCGGTTATGCCGGGTCTCTTGTGGCATTATTGTTGTACTTATGGCCGAAAAAACCACTGAACGCCATGTGACCGTGCTCATGCCGCTCGGGCTGCATTTGCGCCCGGCCGATATGTTGGTCAAGACGGCGAGTGGTTTTCAGAGCCGGATCGAGCTGTGTCGCCCCAACGACAATGAGCGTTTCGACGCCAAGAGCATCCTCTCACTGCTCACCGTCGCCGCGATTCAGGGAACGGAGTTGATCGTCCGCGCGACCGGCGAGGACGCGGACCAGGCCGCGAACGAAATTGCCCGCTTGTTCGCCAACGGTTTCGGCGAATTGGACTCGCCTCCCGTCGAGGAATAGATCAAGATTCGGGGAGGCGCAGGCGATCGGCGACGAAGCACATTCGCAACGCGAGCTGCACAGGTTGTGAACTTCGCTTTACGAATTTGTTTTGAGTATCAGCCGGTAGCGGTGTGCAGATAGCCGTTCCCCAACGGAGCGGTTCGTGGTTATGCAAACCATGCAAGGAATCGCCGTTTCGCCAGGCGTTGCTATTGGCGAAGCGCTGATTTTCGATAATGAGGGCTTTCGTATTCCTCGGCACTTCGTAGTGCGCGACGCCGTGGACGAGGAGGTTGCGCGCCTCGATCGCGCGATCAAGGGGGTCGGGGGCGAGATGCAGCGCAATCGCGATGCCGTCACCGCCAAGATGGGCGGGCAATATGGCGCCATCTTCGCCGCGCATCTCGAACTGCTCCACGACCCCCAACTGCGACGTGAACTGGAAGCGCTCATTCGCGAGCAGCACTTTTCCCCGGAGTACGCCGTCAGTCGCGTCCTGCGCCGATACGCCAAGATCTTTCAACAGCTCGAAACCAATTCCCTCGCCGAGCGCGCCCAAGACTTCTTCGACATCGAAAAAAGCCTGCTCCGCAATCTGACCGGCCGCAAGCGGGATGAACTCGCCTCGCTCACCACCCCGGTCATCCTTCTTGCGCATACCCTCACCCCTAGCGAGACCGCCTCGCTCGACCGCAAGTTCATCCTCGGCTTCGCCACCGAAATCGGCGGCGCCGGCGGACACACCGCCATTGTCGCCAAGGGCTTGGAGATTCCCGCCGTCGTCGGCGCCGGCCTGTTCTTGGCGGACGTCTCCGGCGGTGACCTGGTCATCATCGATGGCGATTACGGCCAGATCATCCTGCAGCCGGACGACGATACGGTCGCCCGCTATCGCCGCGAGGTTGAAGGCCGCAAAAGCTGGGCGGTTCGTCTGGCCGAACTACGTGACCTGCCAGCGGAAACCACCGATCATCAACGCATCGCCCTCTACGCCAATATCGAGTTTCCCCAAGAAGCCGCGACCGCGCTGGAGCGCGGCGCCGATGGCATCGGGCTGTATCGCAGCGAGTTCATGTACCTCGGGGCCGACACAGAACCGACCGCGGAAACCCACCTGCAAGCCTATGGGGCGGTCGCCAAATGCATGTGTAATCGCCCCGTTGTCATCCGCACACTCGACCTGGGTGCCGACAAAATGGGGCTTGCCCCCCCTGGCGAGGAAGAGCACAATCCGTTTCTCGGGCTACGCAGCATCCGGCTGAGCCTGCGAAATCCCAGCCTATTTCGCGTGCAACTCAAAGCGCTGCTGCAGGCCAGCGCGCTGGGGGACGTGCGAATTATGTTCCCGATGGTCACGACTTTGCACGAATTGCGGCAGTCGAAGATGCTGCTCGCGGACGTGATGGAGGATCTGGAAGAGGAAGGGTTGCCTTTTCGGCGGGATATTCCGGTCGGGATCATGGTCGAGACCCCCGCGACAGTGGTGATGCTAGATCGCTTCCTTCGCGAGGTGGATTTTATTAGTATTGGTACGAATGATTTAATTCAGTACGCCTTGGCGGTGGATCGCAGCAACAAAGAAGTGGCCGATCTCTACCAGGCGAGTGACCCCGCGGTCTTGCGACTCATCAACTTGACCATCCAAGCCGCGCTTAAGGCGGACGTGCCGGTCAGTATGTGTGGGCAGATGTGCGGCAGCAGCACTTACACGATGCTACTGCTGGGACTGGGTCTGCGCGTTTTGAGCGTCCCCCCCAGCGCAATCGGCGAGGTGAAACGGGTGATTCGGGCGGTGTCGATTGCCCAGTGCGAGGCGATTTCGCGCCGCGCGCTGACGATGGATAGCGCCCGCGAGGTGGATAAGTTTTTGCAGGAGGAGGTCAAAAAGGTCGTTCCCGAACTGGGACGTTAGAAAGGTTCCGCGTCGGCGACTCAAACCCGCCTGAGCCTGTCCCTTTGCGCCGCGTGCGGCTTAAAGGAATGGGCTCCAAGACATGATCGCTGCCCGCATTACGCGTGCAGCCGGCTTTGGAGAACAACTTGTGAACGCCGCGCTTGGCTTTTAGAGCGTCGCGCGGCGATGGATTATGTTTCGCATTTGTGTCCGTATTACGTCAGGCAGTCAAGTCGATTCACCGCCCCAATCGCGGCGTGAATCCCAGCGCACGCGCTGCGCTGGCAGGAACCTCCTCGTGTCGCCCTGCGCGCTTCAGCCCCACCGGTTTGGGGTGAATTTCGCGCCGGCCAGCGACATGCTTTTCCCTTGGTTCCCGCTAGTGGTTTCGGATCGAAGTCGGTGGACGAACGCTTTGCGGTTCGCCGCCGCCCAGCATCCCCAGCGCGTTGCGCCGCCAGGCACGACCACCGCAGACTCTGAACTTGTGACGCCATGCCAGGCATGGCCGGCAGCACGACGATCCGACACCACCGCGCGCGGTCTCCAACCGCGCGCCTGTGGGTCGCACCCGTCGCGCTGCGCAACTTCCGGGCCGGAGAATCGACCGCTGCTGCCGCCGCACCCCACCTCTTGCCAAAGCAGCACACATGAAGAAGGAAATGTTGATCAATGTATCGCAACCGGAGGAATGCCGGATCGCGATCGTCGAAGATGGAGTTCTCGAAGAGCTCTACATCGAACGGGCCAGTCAGGAAAACTACGTCGGTAACATCTACAAAGGACGCATTGTCAATCTGGAGCCGAGCATTCAAGCCGCCTTCGTCGACTTCGGCGTGGGCCGCAATGGCTTTTTGCACATTAGCGATGTCGAACCGCAATACTTCCGCCAAGGCGGCTACGATCCCGATCAGCCAGGCGGTTTCGGCGGCGGGCGGATGGCCGATATCGATATCGGCGAAGATGAACACGAACCCGGCGGCGACGACGCGGACGACAACGGTTCCGACGATGACCCCCCGCGCCGTCAGCGCAATGGCGGCCGGGAAGGCGGCCGGGAAAATGACCACGGGCAGCGCGGTCGCCAGCGCCGTCCGCGTCCCGGCGCTCGTCCTCGCGTGAAGCCCCCCATACAAGAAATCTTTCAACGGGGTGATGAAGTCCTGGTGCAAGTCATCAAGGAAGGGCTCGGCAGCAAGGGGCCCACGCTCTCCACATACATCAGCATCCCAGGGCGTTATCTCGTCCTCATGCCAGCGCTGGGGCGCGTGGGGGTTTCGCGCAAGATCGAAGACGATCACGTCCGGCGCGAACTGCGCGACATCATGCTCGATTTGAATCCTCCCAAGGGGCTGGGCTTCATCGTCCGCACCGCCGGTCAAGACCGGACGCGGAAGGAACTTTCGCGCGACATGGCGTACCTGCTCCGGCTCTGGAAGGTGATTGTCCGCCGGATCAAGAAAGTCCCCGCGCCGTGCGATATCTACGAAGAGAGCGATATGATCATTCGCACGATTCGCGATATTTTCACGTCCGACATCGACGCCATCTATATCGACGAAACGTCCGCGTTCGAGCGAGCGAAGGAATTTCTGCAGCTTGTCATGCCGCGGCATGTGCACCATCTGCACCACTACGAAGGCCACGAACCGCTGTTCCACAAGTATCATCTCGAAGGTGAAATCGCCAACATTCATAACCGCAAGGTGCATTTGAAGAACGGCGGCTCCATCGTCATCGATCAAACGGAAGCGCTCGTCGCCATCGACGTCAACAGCGGCAACTTCCGCGCGGACGATAACGCCGAGGAAACGGCCTATCAGCTCAACATGCAAGCCGCCCGCGAAATCGCCCGCCAGCTCCGCTTGCGCGATCTTGGCGGCGTGATTGTCAACGATTTCATCGACATGCGCAAAGAACGGCATCGCCGCAATGTGGAGCGCGCCCTGCGCGACGCCATGCGGCGCGATCGGGCCCGCACCAAAATCCTCCGCACCAGTCCGTTTGGTTTGATCGAAATGACCCGGCAGCGGATTCGCCCCAGCCTCAAACGCAGTGTGTATAGCGATTGCCCCTGCTGCCTCGGCCGCGCCGTCGTGAAGACGCCTGAGAGCATGGCGATTGAGGTGGTCCGCTTGATTCATCTGGCGGCGCATCAGCCACGCATCGCGCGCGTCTCCGTCCGGGTGAATGACGAAGTCGCTTCGTACCTGAACAATAAGAAACGCAGGGAGATTACCCGCCTGGAAGAACAGGCCAACGTGGTCGTGCAGGTGTTCAGTAACCCCGGTTACTATCCCGAGCATCTGGACCTGGAGTTGGCCGACATCGAGGGGAAGTCGATCGAAATGCCGGGTTAGCGTAGGCGTTGCGTCATCTAAGTAGCCTGCACGCGCTGCATGAGCCATGAGCATTGCCCCCGCGGAGCGCGAGGGCTACTTGATGATCCCACGTAACCCCACGAAAGTGGCCTGGAAAATGTGGGTAAGACTAGCGTTCCGCGGCGCGATTAATCTTGGCGCCGCAGTCGCTTCGTTCTTGTGATGAGCCAGCGACTGTGGTAGCCTGTTTTTCTGGATTTTATCCTTGTCTTCTATCTCTTCGTGAGGAGGACCGATATTGGCCTCCAGCAAGCAAGCGCATTTGCGCCCCGGCGCGCGGCTGGTGAAGAATGCTGCCCGCCGTCGATTATTGTTCGATCTGCTCGAATCCCGCGACTTGCTCTGCGGCGATGTCTGTGAGATCGAACTCCTTCCCGTTCTCGATCAATTTGGCGAGCAGATCGTCGCGGTGATGGGCTACAAGTCACCAGGCGAGAGCGACGCGCAAGCGCGAATCACCACCGGCATCTACGATACCGGCGCCTCGGTCGCGACGATTGCGCATAGCGACCAGGCGCTCCTGGAACTGCTCGAGACACCGATCCCGATCAAGGTTCCCGGCGGCGCCGAGGCCGACGCGATTGGCGGCGTGCTCACCGGCGATGTTTCCGAACCAGGCGAGTTCATCGCCGATGGACTCCACGCCTGGTCGTTCACAGCGGACGTGTTTGAGCAGGGAATCATCCTCGATGCAAGTTCCGCCCGCGCCGATGGCATTCAGGCGTTCGTCGGCACGGAGTCAGGCAGCCCTGCCTTGCCGAGCATCGTCGGCACCGTGATTCACAATCCCTCGGCCGCGCATCCCAACGGCCTGGCATCGTGGATTGACATGACGGCCTTCCAGTTCGACTTCGGCGAACTGTTTCCCGAGTTCCCCGAGTTCCAAGGCATCGTCCTGAACATGCCTGACTTGCGGTTCGTGGAACCCAATACGGAACTCACGGCGGCGACCGACGGTAGCGAAACGGCGGTGATGCGCATCCCGCTCGAGTTGTGGGGTGATAACAACTATGACAACCCCGGCGACTCGATCACCTATTCGCCGA
>CAUJKE010000224.1 GCA_963205385.1 Planctomycetota bacterium
ACTTTTCGCGGCCGGTCTGGGGATCGAGGGCAAATACGCCTTCGGCCGTGCTGCAAGAGACCAATTCTTGTTCGCCGCTGGCAAGTTCACGAATGCAGGGCACGCTGTAGGAGGTGGTGTCGGTCTCGCGCTTGGTGCGCCACCGCTCCTTACCGGTCTGGCGATCAAGGGCCACGATGAAGCTCTCGCCCGGCGTGCCCCCATCGGCGCGCTTGGGATCTTCGTGATACTTGGAGATGACGACGAGGTCATCGCTGAGCATGGGCGACGTGCCAAACCCGTGCTGGCTGACCCACGGACCAAGGTCGAAAGTCCAGGCTTCGTTACCGGCGTGATCGAGGGCCTTGAGGAGCGTATGCGCGGGGTCGCTCCAGGCGACGTAGACATGTTCGTCATCCACCGCAGGCGTGCAGGAGGCGAAGCTGTTCAAGTCGTGCTTGTGATGGACTACGCCGGGGTATTCATGGTTCCAGAGGATGCTGCCGTCGCCTGCATTGACGCAAATGACATAGCGCGTCGCCTTATCGGGATCGGCACTCATCACGTAGATGCGATCCTTCCAAGCGACCGGGGACGAGTGGCCGACGCCGGGGAGGGTGATTTTCCAGTTGTAATCGCTCTCGGTCCACTGGCCGGGCACGGTGGTCACGGCGCTGACGCCGCTGCCGTTGGGGCCGCGAAACCGCGTCCAATCTTGGCCTTGAGAACGCGCTGGCAGGAGGAACATGTTCGCCACAAGTGTAAGCATTAGCAAGGCGAAGAGATGCATGGCGGGATTCCTGGGGAACGAAGCGGTGCGATGACCAGGGAGAAAAACGCGAGGCACGGATTATGGTACTCGATGAGAATCGCCGCTGCCAGAGAATAGCCGCAGCGCGCCGCCAGTCTCTTCCCGCTACATACCAGAACTCACCACCCCATCCGTCGAAACCTTGTACGGCACCCAGGCCAGCGCGACGCGGGTGACGTTGATCTCGCTTTTCTTGGGCTTGATCTCGAGTTCGTCCAGTTCCAACGCATCCGGCCGCATCGCCAGGTCGAGCTTGTCCGTTTCCAGCTTGAACTCGTCCTCCAAATCTCCCAGTTGCTGCCGCACGGCCTCCACGCTCTCTTCCGCCTGACCCACATCGGCCCGCTGCTGCGCCGCGCGACTGGCGGCGCGGGCGCTGGTCGCGGCGCGGCCAATGTTGGTGGAGCTGGCCAGCTTGCGGCCGGTAAACGCACTGAGAATGGAAGCGCCGAACGTAATCGCCGCCTGAAACGTGTGCTGGCTGGCTTGCGTCTTTTCTCTCTCGACGCGTTGTTGAGCCTTGCGCAGCTTCTCCTCCAGACTGGCGAGCTTGGGGGCGTACTTGGCGCGTAGCTTCTCGGCTTGTTGATCGCGCAATTCCCGCGCGGCGTGGGTGAGCCGCACGCGGAAATCGCCTTCCGCTTCGCCGGGCAGCGAAATCTCCCGCAGCGGCTTGCAACGCCACAGCTTGAGCACGCGATGGCGGTAGAGATAGTCCCGCAGTTCGTTGGTCCAGGCGGCATATTGCTTGGCCCGCGAGAACTCCGGCGGCAAGTCCGCGAACCGCGCGGCGGCGTCAGGATGGGAATCGAATTCAGGCTCGTCGGTGGTCAACTCCGCGCTATCCCAAGCGTCGCCACTGAGATCTTCAGCCAACAGCAACATGGAAACATCCTGCCACTCATCGACCTTGGCGGTGCTGTTGGTGAAATGCATCTTGGCCGAGCCGAGCAAGGCCGCGCGGTAGAGCAACGCTTCGCCGGCCGCGAGCGAACAGCGCCGCGCGATGAACACCTGCGGTACATCCGGCGGCAGGGCAGGGCGGTCGCCGGCGGCGGGCAGCGCGCGGGTCTGCGGGGCGGCTGGGAGGCGGTCTGCGGCCGCGCGCGGACTCGTGGTCGCGGCGCGGCGGTCGCTCATCAAGGTTTCAATTTGCGAGCGCGTCAGCGGACCTCGCAGATAAGACAAGGCCCACCGCGTTTGAAAAACCACCGGTTGATCGTCGTGGACGTTGTTCATCAAGAACACCCGATGCTCCAGTCCCGCCAAGGTGGCTTCCATTTGCTGCCGGTTGAACGTCGCGCCAGCGGCGACCGAAGCCCCTTCCAAGCCTTCCAGCACGCGGGCCTTGTCCCGCTCGGTTTGCAAGCGGCCCAAGAACCACGTCCCCGCATTGGATAAGCCCTTATAGTCAATATCGACCGGATTCTGCGTCGCCAGCACGACCCCCAACCCAAACGCGCGCGCCTGCTTCATCAGCGTGAGTAGCGGCGTCTTCGACGGCGGCATCGCGACCGGCGGGAAGAAGCCGAAGATTTCGTCCATGTAGAGAATTGCCCGCAAACTGCTCGTTCCCGATTGCGAGCGCATCCAAGCGACAACTTCGTTCAGCAGGATCGTGACGAAGAACATCCGCTCCGCGTCGCTGAGATGCGCGATCGACAGGATCGACAGCCGCGGCTTTCCTTCGGCCGTGAACAAGAGCCGCTGCACGTCGAGTGCTTCCCCGGTCATCCACGCGGCGAAGCCGGGCGAGGCGAGCACGTTGTTGAGCCGCATCGCGAGTTCAAACCGATCCTGGGCGGGGAAGAAGCTTTCCAGGTCGAACACCCCGACTTTCTCAAACGGTGGCTGCTGGATGCCGTGGATCATGTCCGCAGGCGTGAGATCCTGCCCCTCGCGCCAGGCTCGATCGACGATGTTCGCCAACAGGATGTGCTCGCGGCTACGCAGCGGATCGGCCTCGATGCCTAGCAGCGCCAGCAGGCCGGAGACCGCGGAGGTCACGCGCTCGCGGAGTGCGTCGGCGCTGGCGCGCACGGCGGGCGTCGGCGCATTGAACGAGCGGAGCACGGTGAGCGGCAGACCCGCGCTGCTGCCGGGGGTGTAGATGGCCACATCCACCGCGTCGCGATAACGTTGAATTCGCTCGCCGTCCTGGCCCCACTCGGCGAGACCTTCCTTCCACCTTTTCGCAGTGGCGACGGCTAGTTCGTCGGTAGTTTGGCCGCGGCGCGTGGCTTCCGCCGGATCGACCCAGGGAGCAAAATCCTCGCCGCGCAGCAGCGGAAAGCTCAACATCAAGTTGCCGATGTCCCCTTTGGGATCGATACAGATCGCGGGGATGCCGTCGATGGCGGCTTCTTCCAACAGCGAGATGCAGAGCCCCGTCTTCCCGCTGCCAGTCATGCCGACGCAGACGGCGTGGGTCGTGAGATCCTTCGCATCGTAGAGCAGCAAGCGGTCCGTAGTTTCACGGGCTTTAAGATCGTACTGCTTGCCGAGATAGAACACGCCCAGCTTTTCGAAATCCTGATTCTGCATCGCCCAGCCTATCGAATGAAGAAGAGCAAGTAGCGCGACCGCCGGTTCATTGTAACGACTGCGCAGGGCGAAGCGAGACTGCGAACCGCGCTGGCAACCAACGCGGTGGTAAAGAATGCGCCGGCTAAGGCCGCGGTGGTCAGGTGAGTTAATCCACTTCGAGCGGCGCGCTGTGTTGGAACAACGCCAGCGAGCGGGCTTGCAGCGCAAACGCTTCGCCGCTCGCTAGCTTGCTGCCTTCCTCCGACAAATCCGACGTATCGAACACGAGCTCCCACACGGCTTCGACGTTCGTGGTGGGCAGCGTGAAATTAATCGGCTCCCAATGCGCGTTAAACAGCAGCAGCAAGTTGTCCGAAACTTGCAACTCGCCCCGCGACCCGACTTCGCCCACCATCCCCACCAATAACACGCCCAGGCACTTGTTGTAGCCTGCGTTCCAGGCGGCGTCGGTCATTTGCTGGCCGTTAGGTTCCAACCAATAGATGTCCCGAATATCGGTGCCACGGATGGGTCGGCCTTGAAAGAAATTGCGCTTGCGGAAGACCGGTTGCGACTTGCGGAGCGCGATCATGCGGCAGGTGAAGTCCAGCAATTCCTGTTGCGACGGCCCCAGTTCCCAATCGATCCAGGTGAGTTCGTTATCCTGGCAATAGCAGTTGTTGTTGCCTTGCTGCGTGTGGCCAAACTCGTCGCCTGCCAGGAGCATCGGCACGCCTTGCGAAAGCATCAGCGTGGCGATGAAGTTGCGCATCTGCTGGCCGCGCAGCGCACTGATCTTGGGATCGTCGGTCGGCCCTTCGGCGCCGCAATTCCAGCTATTGTTGTCGTTCGCGCCGTCACGGTTCTCTTCGCCATTGGCCTCGTTATGTTTTTCGCTGTAGCTGACCAGGTCGCGCAGCGTGAAGCCGTCATGACAGGTGATGAAGTTGATGCTCGCGTGCGGCTTGCGTCCGCCCCATTGATACAGATCGCTGGAGCCGGTCAAGCGCGACGCAAACTCGCTGGCCGTGCCGCCATCTCCCTTCCAAAACCGCCGCACGCAGTCGCGATACTTGCCGTTCCACTCCGTCCAGAGCCCAGGAAAATTGCCGACCTGGTAACCCCCGGGACCAACATCCCACGGCTCGGCAATCAGCTTGACCTGCGAGAGGACAGGGTCTTGCTCGATGATGTCAAAGAACGTCCCCAGCTTGTCGACGTCGTACAGCTCGCGCGCCAGCGCCGAGGCCAGATCGAAGCGAAAACCATCGACGTGCATTTCCAGCACCCAGTACCGCAAGCTATCCATAATCATCTGCAAAACACGCGGATGCCCCATGTTCGGCGTGTTGCCGCAACCGGTGAAATCCATGTGAAAGCGCGGATTGTCCGGCGAGAGCTTGTAGTAGGAACGATTATCGAAGCCGCGGAACGACAGCGTAGGTCCCATCTGGTGTCCTTCGGCCGTGTGGTTGTAGACCACGTCGAGAATCACTTCGATGCCGGCGTTGTGCAGTGCGCGGACCATGATTTTGAATTCGCTCACGGCATCGCGCGGATCGCTAGCATGCGTGTATCGCGGATTGGGCGCGAAAAAACCGAGCGTGTTGTAACCCCAGTAGTTCACCAAATTGCGGTCGACCAGGAAGCGGTCGTCGAGATGATATTGCACCGGCAATAATTCCACAGCCGTGACCCCCAGTTTCTGAAGGTGCGTGATGGCCGGTTCGCTCGCGATGGCGCCATACGTGCCGCGGAGATGATCGGGAATACCAGGCAGTTTTTGCGTGAAACCTTTCACGTGCAACTCGTAGATGATCGTTTCATGCCACGGCGTGCGGAGCAGTCTGTCGTCTCCCCAGGTGAACGCCGTATCGACGACCACCGCCAGCGGCGCGTACGGCGCGCTATCCCGCTCATCGAACGAGAGATCCTCATCCTGGTGTCCACAGACATAACCAAACACCGCATCGTGCCAGGTCAGATCGCGCCCGATCGCCTTGGCGTAGGGATCGAGCAGCAACTTGTGGGGGTTGAAGCGATGCCCCTTTGCCGGTTCATAGGGACCGTGGACGCGAAATCCATAGAGTTGCCCCGGACGCAGATCGGGAAAGTAGCCGTGAAAGATGAACTCCGAGCGCTCCGGCAGCGGAATGCGATGCGTCTCCTCGGTCGCCGTAGGCGAATCGAAGAGACACAAGTCGACTTGTGTGCCAAATTCAGAAAAAATGGCGACGTTGACGCCGGCCCCGTCCCACGTCACGCCTCGAGGATACTCACGCCCCGGCCAAACACGCGGTTTCATACAGTTGCTCGCTCAAAGTTGTCTGACAGCAAGTGGATCTCAAGTTGGCATACGAAATGGAGCCGAAGCCGCTCAGACTTCGGTTGCGTCACAAACCTCTTGTGCCAGCCGCATAAGGCGGTGGGGGAGCGTGGGCTTGTG
>CAUJKE010000225.1 GCA_963205385.1 Planctomycetota bacterium
GGGAAAGGGCCCGGGCCGAGCATGGCGGAAGTGGTGCAGGCGGAGGAGGAGCGGAGGGAGCGCGGCGGGTGAGGGCGGGATCGGAATGTCACGCGAGAAGAAGGAACCACGAAGGCACAAAGGCACGAAGGAAAGACAAGAAAAGAAGAGAAGAGACAATACAGGATGTGATGAGATGCAGAGATAAGGCGGAAGCGAGTGCTTTCCAGATCGTCAATGTTATTTCGTTTGTGAATTCTTTATCTCTTGAGTATTCCTTCTTCCTTCTCTTCGTCTTCTTTCTTCTTCGTGTCTTTGTGTCTTCGTGGTAAATCCGTCTCTCCCCGCTGCGAGTAATAAATTATGCCTTCCCCTTTCCTGCCGCCGGACCGGCGGACCGGTGGCGGAGGTGGTGCAGGCGGAGGAGGAGCGGAGGGAGCGCGGCGGGTGAGGCGGGGGCGGACTTGCCGAACGATGCTACCCACGATCCACGGAATTGACCATACTCTCGTTTAACGGCTAGCCGCAGCCGTCGGGATCATGGCAATCGGGATCGAGGGCAGTCGCCTTCGGCTGGCCGTTCAACGAACGTGGATGCGGCGCGCACACTTCGACATACCTCCGAGATTCGCATGGCACTCTCCCGCAGAGAATATTTACTGCTCACGGCTGGCATGGGTGTGAGTGTTTGTTGGCCGGCGTTTGCGGAAGAAGGGGCGGACTTGTCGCCCCAGAGCGCGGACTTGCCTGCGACGGGCGAGAACGTGGCTGAACTCGCGGCGTTTGACGACTGGATGCGCGCGTTTCTGACGATGCATGGCATCCCCGGCGGGCAACTGGCGATCGCGCGCGGCGGCCGGGTGCTGTACGCGCGGGGGTTTGGCTACGCCGAGCGCGAGGCCCATGCGCCGGTCGAGCCGGACTCGCTGTTTCGCATTGCCAGTGTTTCCAAGCCGATCACCGCGGCCGCTGTGCTATTGCTCATGCAGCGCGGCAAGCTGAAGCTGACCGACAAAGTCGATGAGATTCTGTCCATCGAGCCGCACTTGGAACCGCGCGCCAAGCCGGATGAGCGTTGGCGAGCGATCACGCTCGAACATTGCCTGTCGCACACCGGCGGCTGGGATCGCGACGCGTCGTTCGATCCGATGTTCGCGTACGAGCGCGTGGCGAAATCGCTCGGCGTCAAACTGCCGATCGGCACGGCCGAGATCATCCGTTACATGCGCGGGCAAGCGCTCGACTTCGCCCCCGGCGAGCGTTACGCGTATTCCAACTTTGGCTACTGCCTGTTGGGGCGCGTGATTGAAAAGCTCAGCGGCCAGCCGTATGAAACGTTCGTGCGCGACGAAGTCTTCGCGCCGCTAGGCGTCACCGCGCCGCGGATTGGGAGGTCGCTGCGAGAGCAACGCGCGGAGCACGAAGTCTGCTATTACACTTACAACGATGTGCAAGCAATGCCGGTGGTTGGCCTGCACGCTGGCGAATCCGGCGAGCGAGTGCCCCTCAGCTACGGCGGCTGGAACCAGGAGGCGCTCGACGCGCATGGCGGTTGGATCGCGAGCGCGACCGATCTGGCGAAGTTCGCCTCGGCGTTGGACGACGCGGCGTTTGCGAGCAAGCCGCTGTTGACAGCCGAGAGCGTACAAACCATGTTCGCGCCGCACGCGACGATCAACGCCGACACGCGGATTCATTATGGACTAGGCTGGGTGCTGGGCCGCGATGGCAGCGACGAGCGCCCTTTGCGCGCCCACGGCGGCGCGCTGCCGTGCACGGCGGCCGCGCTCGTCAAGACGCACGACGGCCTCAACCTGGCCGTGTTGTTTAACCTGGGGCAGGATCAAGAGGGCTTTCTCGGCCGCGGTTTGGATGGAGCGCTGGTCCGCGCGGTTCATCAAGTGAAGCGCTGGCCGGATCGCAAGTAATGCGCGGCGGCGCCGGTTCGCTTCCTCGACGATTAAAACGGCCAGACCAGCGGAATGAGTACCAGCGCGGTGATGGTGACGCAAATCGTCAGCGGCAGGCCAACGCGGACGAAGTCGGACGGGCGATAGCCGCCGGGGCCCATCACCATGAGGTTGGTCTGATAACCGATCGGCGTGATGAACGAGAGCGACGCGGCAATGGTGATCGCCATGATGAACGGGCGCGGGCTCCAGTCGCCTTGGTACGCAATCGAGACGGCCAGCGGAAAGAGCATCGCCGCGACCGCGTTGTTGGACATCATCTCCGTGAACACGAGCGCGACAATGTAGATCGCGATCATCAGGAGGTACGGATTTTGACCGATCGAGGCGGCCATACTGCCGGCCAGCATGTCGGCTGCGCCGCTACGGGAGAGCGCTTGCCCCAAGCAGAGCGAAGCGGCAATGGCGATCAGAACTTGCAAATCGAGCGCGCCGCGGGCGTCGTTGGGGCGCAAGCAACCAAACCCCATCATCAGCGCTGCGACCCCCAGGGTCACAATGGCCGGCGACGTGAGGCCGGAGAACGCTTCCCAGCCGGTAAACAGGTCGCTGAGCGAGAGCCAGACGATGAGTAGTACGACCAGCACACCGGCCACGAGCGCTTTGTCATGGCGACGAGCTTGAAAATCATCGACCGAACTGATGAGGTAGAAGTCTGGACTATTGCGATACGTGGCGATGAACTCCCCGCGCGTTTGCAAGAGGAGCGTATCGCCAGGCTCCAGGCGAATGCTGCCGATTTTATTGGTGACGCGGGCGCCGTTGCGATGCACCGCGACGACGGCGGCGTTGTATTGCTCGCGAAAATTCGCTTCGCGGACCGTCGCTCCCACGAGCGGCGAGGTGCGCGAGAGAACCACTTCGCACAGCACGCGTTGCTGTTTGGTTTGCGGTTGAAACTCGTACGTCATGTCGGCCGCTGGAACGAGGCCGGGGATCTTCTCCAGGTCGACGATCGTGCTCACGACGCCAGTGAAAATCAGCCGGTCGTCGTTGCGCACGACATCGTTCGGCTTGACCGGCGTGAGCTGATCGCCATGGCGATCGATCTCGATGAGAAACAGCCCCGGCAAATGACGCAAGCCGGCCTTCTCGACCGTTTGGCCAATCAAGGGGCAGTCGGGCTGCACGAGCATCTCGAGCAAATACTCGCGGCGCTGGTCGCCGAGCTGTTCCAGCATCTCGGTGCGATCGGGAAGCAGCTTGCGGGCGATCGTCATCAGATAGGCCAGGCCGACAATCGCGCAGGGAAAGCCGACGTAGCCGACTTCGAACATCCCCATCGTTCGCACGTCGTGAATGAACGCTTCGCGGCGGGCGCGTTCCTGGGGCGAATAGGGCTCCGCCTTGCCGCGCTTGACGTCGTCGTCGTGCTCGGCGAGCCGCGCGGCGCGAACTTCGCTCTCCGTGCGGAGCATGCCGTTGACGACAATGTTGGTGCTCGTGCCGACCAAGGAGCAGACGCCGCCGAGCACCGTCAGAAAGCTCAGCGGAATCAGCAGCCGCGAAGGCGAAATCCGATTGCGCCGGCACCACTCGATCAGCACCGGCATCAGCATCGCCACGAGCGCCGTGTTGAGCAAAAACGCGGAGGCCGGAATCAACGTCGAGAGTCGCCAGAGGGCCGAGCCTTCCGTCCGCACCCCGCCGAGCAGTTTGTGCCCCAGCCAATCCAACAACCCCGTCGAACGGAGTCCGGCTGTTACCGCCAACAGCGCCCCGACCGTGATCACCGCCGGATTGGCGAAGCCGGCGAGCGCGTCGCGCGGCGAGAGAATCCCAAATACGGCCAAAGCGACCAGACCAAACAGAAACCACACGTCCGGCGGTGTCCCCCGGCGAAGCTGAATACCGCTAAAGACGATAATCACAATCGCCACGGCGATCCACGGTTGCCAAAGCTCGGGGAACATCGGGGGCGAATCCTGATTCGTAAACGTTTATGTAGAAAGTGGTTGCGCTGTTGGTGCGGGCCCCGGGGCGGCCCGCGCAGAGGACGATATTCTGTATCGGCCGCGTTTGCGATAGATCATTAACTTTACAACCTTAGTAATGATTGTCAACGGTGCGAGTGAGCGTAGTAGAGTTGCTTTGAGTTTGCTGAGTGCCCCTTTGAATGCCACCTGTCGCATGGTCTATCCCGATTCGCACCCGCCGTATTTTCTGTGCTTGTGCAGCACCGAGCATCGGGCTGCTTTGGCGGCCAAGTGCGCCGCAGCGGGGCAAGACGTCGCGTTTGTCGATCAGGTAGAGGATCTGCTGGCGCGCGGGCTGGCCCATCCGCCGCTGGGGCTGATCCTGGAGATTGCGACCGTGGTGCGGGTGGGGGCGGAGCGGATGTCGAAGTTCTTGAACCTCGGCGTGTCGTGGCCGGTGATGCGCTGCGCACTCGCGCCCGACGGCGAAGCGCGGATCATGTGCTTCGAGCCGGCGCATGGCGAACCGCTCGTCGACGCGGTGCGGGGCATTGCCAGCGGCGACCCTGCCTGGAAGCATCCGCGGTTTCATCGCCGCCACTTGCGTTTAAGAATTCCTGGACGCGTCCGGCTATGCCTGCGCGACGAAGCGCGGTGGCGTTTGGGGAACCTGCTCGACATCAGTTGCGGCGGGTGCTTCATCGCCATGACCAGCGATGCGCCTCCGCTAGGCAGCGAACTGAGCCTGGAACTCGTCGACTTCACACCAGAACCACAACTGGTCCGTGGCACGGTCGTCCGCGTCCGCCCTTGGGAAGAGAGCCTCGAACTCCCCGGGATCGGCGTCGAGTTCGATCCGCTGACGATTGGCCCGGCGTTTCGGCGTTATCTGACGGAAAGCACGCAGTTCAAAGCGTTGCTCGCGGATTGACGCGGAGCATTCCCATTCGAAGACGGAACAGCGATATTCCAACTGTCCGAATTTGCCCACATGCTGCCAGCAATGCCGTAGCGCAGGCTCCCGCGTCTCCGGCCGCGTTATTCCCCGCTAGACCCTGCGGGGCCAGCGCTCGATAATGCGTGTGCTTATCGGCCCCGCGACCCCTGTAAGGAACCTGCCCATGCGCGTCACATTCTCAAAGTATATCTCCCTCGTCGCCTGCGCTGCGCTGGTCGCTGCGCTCGGTTGCGAACCGCCGACCCCGCCTGGCAAGAGCAAGTCGACCACGACCGCCGCGAGCCCGAGCGCTCCCAGCACCGCGACCAATCCGACTGCCAGCGAACCGCCAACCACAGAACCAAAAACCACGGAACCAGCAACGATCGAGCCTCAACCGAGCGAACCTGATTCCCCCGCGCCCGAAGCAACAGAACCGATGACAACCGAACCGGCGACGCCCGAACCCAAACCAACCACTCCCGACCCGCCTACCACTTCGGAGAATTCCTCAGCAATGACGATCGAGAAAGCAGCGTTTGGCAAGACCAAGGACGGCACGCCCGTCGATCTTTACACGATCCAGAACAAACATGGCCTGGTGTTGAAGATGACCAACTACGGCGCGATCGTCGTCGATCTCGAAACGCCGGACAAGGACGGTAAGCTGGCGAACATCCAGCTTGGCTTTCCGACGCTGGAAGGCTACCTCGAGCGGCACCCGTATTTCGGCGCCACGATCGGCCGCTATGGCAACCGCATCGCCGGCGGCAAGTTCAAGATCGGCGACGAAGAGTACACGCTCGCGACCAACAACGGGCCTAATCATCTGCACGGCGGCGAGCACGGCTTTGATGCGGTCGTCTGGAACGCCGAAGAAGTCAAAACCGATAACGCCGCCGGTGTGAAGTTCACCTACACCAGCGCCGACGGCGAGGAAGGTTATCCCGGCGAGCTCAAGGCGACGGTGACCTATCTCTTGACCAACGACGACGAACTCTCCATCGAGTACGAAGCGACCACCGACAAGCCGACCGTGGTGAACCTCACCAACCACTGTTACTGGAATCTCGGCGGCGCAGGCAGCGGGCAAATTCTCGACCACGAACTGATGATTGCGGCCGACAAGTATCTCCCCATCGACGAAACCAGCATCCCCACCGGCGAACTCGCCCCGGTCGCAGGCACCCCGTTCGACTTCACCAAACCGACGGCCATCGGCGCGCGGATCGACGAAGTCAAGCAACCGCCGCACGTCACCAAAGGTTACGATCATTGCTACGTGCTCCGCGGCCAGGAAGGGAAATTGGAACTCGCCGCTCGCGTCAAGGATCCCGACAGCGGCCGTGTGATGGAGGTTTTCACCACTGAGCCAGGCATTCAGCTCTACTGCGGCAACTTCCTCGACGGCAGCGCCAGTGGCGGCGGTTTCAAGCAGCACGAAGCCTTCTGCCTCGAAACGCAACACTACCCCGACTCGCCGAACCATCCTGACTTCCCCAGCACGCTGCTCAAGCCCGGCGAGAAGTATCAGAGCAAGACGGTGTATAAGTTCTCGGTAGAGAAGTGAGACGTTACGCGCATACGTTTGCCTTAAGTGGCGCTGGCCATGGCCAGCGCCATCAACGGAAGCACGCATGAAAACCTTGACCAAAGAACTGTGGATGGAAGTGCCCCAGCGGCGCGCGATCGTCTCCATCCACAAAGAGGTGGAGCTCGCAGTCGCCGAGAGCGGCGTCACCGATGGATTGATGCTTGTCAACGCGATGCACATTACCGCGAGCGTGTTCATCAACGACAATGAATCGGGGCTGCACGCTGACTATGAACGTTGGCTGGAAGAACTGGTGCCGTTTAATGCGGGCACAGATCCCAACAAGGGCGGCTACTTGCACAACCGCACCGGTGAAGACAACGCCGACGCCCATCACAAGCGGCAGATCATGGGGCGCGAAGTCGTCGTCGCCATCACCGATGGGAAGCTGCACCTGGGCCCCTGGGAGCATATTTTCTATTACGAGTTTGATGGGAAGCGGCGGAAGCGGGTGTTGGTGAAAATCATGGGGGAGTGACCGCTATTTTCGCCTTGAGAGCTAAGAACGCACCTGTGCGCCGACTTTCTCGCTTGCCCCGCGTGGGAATTGTGGGGTATCGTTACAGAAGGTGAATTTCGCAGGCAAAAGGGTTGCGCTGATGTACGGAAGCTATCGTTGGGTCCACGTGGGAGCGGTAAGCGCTCTTGTTTTGCTGGCGGTAGCCGGTTCGTTGGCGGCGGATGACGGGGGCGCGAGTGCGCAGCAGCGCGAGCAACGGATCGCGGTCCTGATCGGCGAACTGGGTTCGCCGCATTACGCGACGCGCGAGAAAGCGGCGGCCGAACTGTCGCAACTTGGCCTGGAAGCGTTCGACGCGTTGCATGCCGCCACGGACCATGACGATGTCGAAATCGCCGAGCGATCCCGCTATTTACTCGGCAGCATGAAGGTGGTCTGGTCGCACCCGAGCGACTCGGCAGAAGTGAAGCGGATTCTGAAGGACTACGGCGCGCAAAACGATCTCGATCGCCGCAGCCGCATCGAACACTTGTCCAAACTCGAAGGACTGCAAGGCTTGAGCGCGCTCTGCCGCCTGGTGCGTTACGAGATGTCGACCGCGCTCGCGAAAGAAGCCGCGCTGGTCATCATGACGCGGCCGCAGTTTTCCGAACCAGCCGCGCGCGATGTGTTGCGCCAGGCCATCGTCGATGAGGTGGGCGCCAGTCGGCGCTCGGCGGCCTTGTGGCTGACGACTTACCTCGCGACGCTGGATAAGCCTGCGGAGATGCTCAGCAAGTGGGAAGAGTTGATCGGCGCGGAGCGCGCACTGTTGGCCAGGTTTGGCGAGAGCGATAACGGTGGCGCGCCGGGAGAGACGAGCGCGACGATCGTGCGCGACTTGTATCGCTGGCAAGCGGAACTATTGGAAGGCCTCGCGCGTCACACGGCCGCGATCGAGTCGATGCGGCAGATGATCGCTCTGAGCGACGGCTCGCGCTTACAACTCATTGAGATCATCGACTGGCTGATGCAACACCAGACGTGGGAACTGCTCGATGAAGTCGTGGTGAAACATCAACAGCGCTTTCAGGACGATGCGGAACTGCTCTACCGCCTGGCCGAAGCGGAGCGGGCGCGTGGCCGTCAGGCTAAGGCGCAAGAGCTGGCGGACAAAGCGTTCGCCCTCTTTCCGACGGAAGCCCCGCGGCACTTCTTGGTGGCGTATCGCTTGCAGGAGCGCGGTTGTTTTGAGTGGAGCGAACGTGAATATCGCGCGGTGATCGACTCGGTCGAGATGATTTCTTCCGCCGGCATCGATGCCCGCTCGATGCTCGCGGAGATGCTGCACGACTTGGATCGCGACGCGGACGCCGCCGCCGTGTTGCGCGAGATGGTCGAGAAGATGGAGCAAGACGAGACGATTCGGGATGCCGTCGAGACCAACTCCAATCGCCGCTCGCCGGAGGAAATCATTTCGCGGATGTACTTCTTCGCGGCGCAGGACCAGGTCAAACGCAAGCAATACGCAGACGCTCAGCGCTCGCTCGAAAAAGGAGCCGCGGCCAACGACCAGGATGCGGACCTCTTAATCGCCATGTATCAACTGCCGCAAGCGGATGACGCCTGGAAACAAAAGACGGAAACGATGATTTCGACCGCAGCCGCGGAGTTCAAGGAGACCGTGGAGCGGATGCAGCAATACATCGACGAGGCGGATGACTTGAGCCGAAGTGACAGCGCCGAAGCGCTGCAAGCGATGTTTTGCAACCAGTACGCCTGGCTGATTGGCAACACGCGGGGCGATGTGCAGGAGGCGATTCGCTTGAGTTTGCGCTCGCTCGAAATTCGTCCCGAGGCCGCTGGCTACATGGACACGCTCGCGCATTGCTATTACACGGCCGGCGAATATGAGAACGCCGTGAAGTGGCAAACGCGGGCCGCCAAGCTCGATCCGCATTCGGGGCAAATCGTGCGGGCATTGGCGAAGTTTGAACAAGCGCTCGCGGCGCAGGAACTCAAATCGCCCAAATAGGCGCGGCGGCGGTTTTCTTGCGCCGCCGTGCGTCGCCTCTGCGTTCGCGGTTATAATGCGGATGTGATGACCATCTCCCTTCCTTGAGCGCAGTCATGGCCGATTCCACCTCGCTCTCGAACGCGCCGGCTCACGAGCCGCTGTCCGTTCCGCCGCTGCGCGATGAGCGCGGCGCGGCGCTGGATGCGTATGCAGCGCAAGCTGCCCGGCGCGCGCTTGAGTTTCAGTGGATTTGGCTCATCCTCGCGATTGCGGTGCTGGTGATCTCCGCGTTGCTCTCCTCCCGCGGGGAAACAACGGTTTACTGGCCGGGGACGCAAGTTCCCATGCCTACGCTCTGCCACATGAAGCGGCTGACCGGCCTCGACTGCCCCGGTTGCGGGCTAACGCGGTGCTTCATCTCGCTCGCGCATGGCGAAGTCGCGTCCGCCTGGCATTTTAATCCGGCAGGCGTGTTTCTGTTCGGTCTCTTGGTCGCCCAAATTCCCTATCGCTGGCTGCAGATCCAGCGGCTGAAGGCCGGGCGTGAGTCGTGGCGGCATCCGCGGTTGAGCGTGGTGTTGACGGTGATTTTCGTCTCCCTACTGATGCTTCAATGGTTCTGGAAACTCGCCCTCGCGAGCGGAATATGGAACGGATAGATCTTGGCGAAGTGACGCTCCAGGTGGAAATGCGCGGCGCTGGGCCGGTGCTGCTTTTGGTTCACGGCTTCCCGCTCGACCATCAAATGTGGCGGCATCAACTGGACGAGTTGTCGAGCGACTTCCGCGTGCTCGCGCCGGACTTGCGCGGCTTTGGTCAAAGCGACCACACGCCGGGCATCGTCACCATGCAAACCTATGCCGACGACCTGGCGAAGTTGCTGGATAAGCTGGAAGTGCGCGAACCCGTGACGCTCTGCGGGCTCTCGATGGGAGGTTACATCGCGTGGCAGTTTGTCGAGCGGCATCGCGCGCGTTTGGCGAAGCTCGTGCTGTGCGACACGCGGGCGATCGCTGATACGCCCCAGGGCGCCCAGGGGCGCTTGGAAACTGCTCAGAAGGTTCTGAAGGAAGGACCGCAAGCGCTCGTCGATGGCATGATTCCGAAGCTCTTCGCGCCGGCCACCATCCAGTCTCAGCCGGATTTGATCGCAGCCACCCGCACGATCATGCTTGAGTCGAGCCCGGAAGGAATCGCGGCCGCCTTGCGCGGAATGGCTGAACGTCCAGATGTCACCGCGCGGCTACCGACGTACGACGTCCCCGCGCTGGTCATTTGCGGCGCGCAAGATGCGATTGTGAACGTCACCGAAATGCGGAGCATCGCCGAACAATTGCCACACGGCAGGTTCGTCGAAGTCACAGACGCCGGTCACATGGCGCCGCTGGAGAAACCCAACGAGGTAAATGCGGCGCTGCGCGAGTTTTTGCAGGGGTAGGGTTTGTAAGCGCAGCGAAGAAGGTGAGGCACGAAGAGCACAAAATACAGAGCAGGACAATGCGCGAAGGCGAACTTACGGTTTGCAACTCACAAGATTACGCGCAAGCTGCGCGGTTAACGCTGCGGGCAACTCAACGCCATCGCGTCCGCGATTCGCAGGGCCGTTCACGCTCCTTCTTCGTGCAGCGGTACCGTGAACGCCTAAATTCGGCAACCTCCCTCCCGTTGGCATTGGCCGCCGTTCATAACCATCCCGCGGCCAAAACCGTACCTCTTCCCTTCTTCATTTCTTCGTGTCCTTCGTGCCTCGTGGGCCCCTTTCCCCTCGCTCCCGCTGCCGCGACACGACGTATCCTTTCCAGCACTCCCGGCGACCATACTAACACGCTCTCGCGTTTTGGCCTAAAATGGCTGGGAGTGGTAATGAGAAATATACGCCTTCCAGAGAAAGCCGTGTCATGAGCGGACCGCATCAAGCCTTGACGTTGCGCAACGAGCGCGAGAAGTTTCTAGCGGCGCTGTTTGATACGTTGTGGGAAACGTACCGCGCGCGGGTGTCCTACGTGCGCGTGTATGAAGAGGTCGTCGCGGCGGCGGGGGCGAAGTTCCAGAACGATCACATCGCGTTTCGCACGTTCGCCAGCCAAACGCCGCTGGCCGGCATTCCCAGCCTGGCGCGGATCTTCGCCGCGCTCGATTACCGCGTCGCAGGCGCCTATTCGTTCGAAGACAAGCATCTCACCGCGCTGCATTTGCAACACCCCAACACGCAGTTGCCCAAATTGTTCATCTCCGAATTGCGGTTGTGGCAGCTTTCGCCGGAGTTGCGCGACGGCATCGC
>CAUJKE010000226.1 GCA_963205385.1 Planctomycetota bacterium
CGTAACCTTTACCACCCGCTGGCGCCGCGCGGATCATCGACAATGCGGCCATCGCGAATGGCGATGATCCGCTCCGCCCGCCGGGCGACTTCCGCGCTATGCGTGATGACGACCAACGTCATCCCACGTTCGCGGTGCAACTTGTCGAACAGCGCGAGCACATCGCTGCCGCTCTTGGAATCGAGGTTGCCAGTTGGTTCGTCGGCCAACAGGATCGCCGGATCGTTTGCCAAACTGCGGGCTACCGCCACGCGTTGTCGCTCTCCGACCGAGAGTTTTCCCGGCATGTGATTGAGGCGATGTGCCATGCCTACCGATTCCAACAACTCGCGGGCCCGCTCCACGCGCTCGCGGGCGGAGCGCGCGGTTTCAAACATCGGAATCTGCACATTTTCAATCGCCGTGAGCGTGGGCAACAAATAAAACGATTGAAAGACAAAGCCCAGCTTTTGCGAGCGAAAGCGATCCAAGTCGGCCAGTTTGGAAAGCGGTTCGCCTTCGAAATAGATCTCGCCGGAACTGGGGCGATCGAGCGCGCCGAGCATGTTCAACAGCGTTGATTTGCCGCTGCCGCTGGGCCCCATAATGGCGACGTACTCGCCGCGACGAATCTCCAAGGAAACGTCCTTGAGCGCGTTGACCGCGCCGTCGTCGTACACGCGCGAGATGCAATCCACCTTCAGCACCGGGGGCGCGCTCGTGGCTGCGACCATCGTGTTACTCATAGCGCAAAGCCTCCGTCGGGGGCAAGTTGGCGCCGCGCCATGCGGGATACAAGCCGCCAAACACGCCGACGAGTAAGGCCATCGCCAGACCGGTCAGCAAGACTTGCGGTGAAAAATCGCCCTCTACGATGTCAGGGACGACCGATAAATAAATCAGCAGGTTGGTTAAGCCAATGGCCAGCACCGTTCCTAGCGCGGCGCCCAGCAATGTCAACAGCATGGATTCTCCCAAAATTAAACGCACAATTCGCGACCTGCGCCAACCGAGTGAACGCAGCACGCCAATCTCTTGAGTCCGTTCCAGAACCGACATAATCATGGTGTTCAGAATTCCCACGCCGCCGATCAACAGTGCGATTACGGACGTCATCCAAGCCATCGCCTTGGCCAAACGCAGTTGCGTCGTGCTGCTGACGAACTCTTGCGTCGGCATGGCGGCTAACCGGAGCGAGCGGCCTTCGTCATCGGTCATCGACTCGATAGCGTGGCGCACCTCTTCGACTGGATTCTGATCGTCCGCGTCCGGTGTTACCGTGGCGACCTGAAACTCGGTGACTTGATTCGGCCGATCCATCAGTTCTTGCAAGTCTGACAAGAGCATCACGACCGAGGAGTTTTCGATGGGATTTTGATTGTCAAAAATGCCGATGACCTTAAAGGGATACGTCTCGACTTCGAGCGTGTCGCCGAGCTTCAGATGCTTGTCCTTCGCGAGGTCCACGCCGACGACGACCGCCTTCTGATCGCCCGCTTCCAGCTTACGTCCCTTGACGATTGGCAAATGATCGAATGCGAAGCTGTCGGCGTTCCAACCGCGAATCGGGAACGAACTAACTTCCGTTAAACTGCCGGCGACATGTTTCACTTGCGGCAGCGCGGCAATCCGTTTGCCTAACTCCTCATCGAGCGAACTCGTCAAGCGATCGGCCACGCCGGCGCGGACGACGACAAGATCGACGCCGCGACTCTGGTACATGGTCATCAGCGAAGTGGTAAAGCCGCTCGAAACCCCTAACAGCGACACCACCGCCGCAATCGCCAGCGCAACGCCTGTCACTGTCAGCAGTGAGCGCATCTTGCGACGAAGGACGTTGCGAACAATGATCGTGGCGAAACGCATAGAACAGCGGACAGCTCGAGGTTGGTAAACGCCTTAGAGTAGTTGTTTCCGCGCCGCCATCCAAGGGTGACCCCTGCCGTGAGGGAGTAATGACGGCGTCATTGCGACCGGCGGATTCACTGCAAATACTTATGCAGAAGCAGCTTACGAGCTTTTCACCAGTTCCTCAAACCACTGCATTTCTCGGGCAATTCCCGCGGCCAGTTCGGCCTGTTGGAGCTCGACCGGCAGCACATTCCAGGCGTAGGTCTCCACTTCATAGTGCGACACGCGCGCGTGTTCGCGCGCGGCGTTCAGCGCGGCGACGATCTCCGCTTGCGATGTTTGGAGCTTGCCAAACTCCGCGAGATAGACCGGCACATGAAAGTGCACGCGCCATTGGCCGCGCGCCAGCGCCGCTTGAGGATGGGCGTTCAGCGCGTCTGGCAGATCGACATGAAAATGCGTCTTTCCTGTCTCCTCGCGGACGGACGTTTGATGCAAATAACGCCGTTCGTCGAACGCGCTCAACTGCTGCCAGGCGGATGCGCGCTCCGCGGGCGGTAGCGCATCGAAGTCCACTACCACCGCCGCCGAGACTTGAATCTTGCCAACTTCAATCCCAGCTTCGCTGAGCTTCGTGAAGACTTCGCGCTGCGGTTCGAACATCACAGCGGAATGACAGACGTCGTGACAGATGCGGACGTAACGGCGGACGCGATCCGCATCCGCATCGTCGAGCAAATACTCGCGGAAGTAATTGACGGCGCCGCGCGTGGTATCGAACACGCAACCCGGCTCCGGCTCCAGGCAAATATAAATCAAACGTCCGGTTCGCTCTTCATGCTCCGCCAGGTATGTCGCCAGTTGCCTGAGTTGTCGACCGGCCGCGGCGAGTTGCTCAGGACTTGGGCGGGGATGTCCCCACGCGATCGGCAACGTGGAGATGCTTCCTTCTTCACCAGGCGGCAACAATTGATGGAGAATATCGACCAGTATTTGCGTGTAGCTCAAACGGGCCGGCTGCCACCACGTTGGCTCATAGACTTTATATTTGACCTCCGTCTGATGAAAGTCGCCGTAAGGGAAGCCGTTCATCGTGAACGGGAGGAGCCCATTGTCCGCCAGCCACTGGGCAAACGCCGGCACGCCTTGATCTTGCACGAGCGCCTCCGCCGACTGGGCAGAGAGCCAGAGGCCAATTCCCATTTGCCGGTCCGGCGCAAACTTCGCGCGCACGGCCAGTGCATGACGCTGAAGATTCGCCTGCGTCTGTTGCCAGGTCGCGCCTGCGTGCACGTTCGTGCAATAACCAATCCGCTGCGTCGCCATGCCTGCTCCTCGATGTGTAGAATCCTCGCGCAGCTTAGCGCAGACATGTGGAGCGGTCAACTGTGGAGGCTGTCGCGCGTCATCTGCCGTTCACTTTTGACCTTTGCCGCGCCAAGCGCCCAAGGGGAGCGCGTTCGCCCGCTGGGCGTAGACGTCCCACTGCGCGGCCATGTCTTGCACGCGCTGGGGATGCTCCTGCGCGAGGTCGTGCAGTTCGGTGCGATCGAGCTTGACGTTGTAGAGTTCCCAGGGGCGATTCTCCTTCGCGACCAACTTCCAGTCGCCATCGCGCACGGCGCGATTCCCTTCGTGCTCCCAAAAGATGGGCGATTTTCGGTTCAGCGGCGCGGCGGTGAACGACGGCCGCAGGCTCACCCCTTCGAGCGGATGAATGGCTTGCCCGTCCACCATTTGCGGGTATTTCGCGCCGGAGAGATCGACGCAGGTAGCCATGATGTCAATGAGATGTCCCGGCTCAGTTTCCAATTCTCCCCGGCGTTTGATACCTGCCGGCCAATGCGCCACCAGCGGCGTCGAGATGCCTCCTTCATGCACGAAGTGTTTGTATTCCCGAAACGGTGTGTTGGAGACATTCGCCCAATTGATGCCGTAAGCGATGTAAGTATCCGCGGGACCAGGCATGTGCTGCGGACCCATTTTCGTGGGAACGCCAGCGCGGTCTTGCTTGGGGATGACGTCCAGCCGAATCGCATCCGCTGCGATCTTGGGAAACGACTCACGCTGATTCTTGTTCGCCTGGCGTCCGACGCCTTCCTGGCAACCGCCGTTGTCCTGCAGGAACAGGATGAGCGTGTTGTCGAGTTGTCCTCGTTGTTCGAGAGTGGCGACGACCTGACCAATGCCTTGATCCATGCTGTCGATCATCGCCGCGTAGACTTCCATGCACCGCGCTTCCCACGCGCGATGCTCCACTTTGCTCCAATCCCCTTGCTGCGGACTAAGCGCCCACTGCGGATCAATCAGCCCGAGTTCCTGCAAACGCGCATAGCGGGCGGCGCGGATCGGCTCGTAGCCGGCGTCGTACTTACCTTTGTATTTTGCGATGTCTTTTTCGAGGGCGTGCATCGGCCAGTGCGCTGTCGTAAAGGCCAGGTAGAGAAAGAACGGTTGTTCGGCATGTTGCTCGCAGTGCTCATTGATGTACTTAGTGGCATGATCGGCGAGCGCGGTCGTGTAATAATATTGCGTAGGCTGATACTCGGGATCCGCAAACGGGGAAATATTCGTGTTGTCGCGCGTGAGCGTGCCGGGATCGTAGAAACTCCCCGCGCCGGTGATCGTTCCATAGAAGCGGTCAAAGCCACGCTGCCGGGGCCAATTCTCCTTAGGGCCATCCGGTTGAATATGCCGCGTGACGTGCCACTTCCCGCACATATACGTCCGGTAGCCAGCGGTGCGAACCACTTCGGCCAGGGTCCGGCAATGTTGATTGAGATTGCCGTGGTAACCTGCAAGGCCGCGGTCCTCCATCATGTGCCCGACGCCCGCCTGATGCGGATAGAGTCCTGTCAACAAGGAGGCCCGCGTCGGACAACAGCGGCCAGTATTGTAGAACTGCGTAAATCGCAAGCCGCCCGCTGCCAGGCGATCGAGCGCCGGCGTCTGAATCTCGCCGCCGTAGCAGCCAATATCCGAATAGCCCATGTCGTCCGAGAGGATCACGATGATATTGGGACGCGCGGCGTCTTTGGGTTGAGCGATTGCCACGGCGGCACAAAGCGCCACGATGATCGCGGAGAAGGTCAGGCGAAAACGCAAGGTAGGACTCCTCAAAATGGGGATGGCGGGGAATAAACATCATACGCCAATCCGATACGCGCCGAAATGTGCGTGCCTCAGGCGAACGAACTTTCGCGCGCTGGCCGCGGCGCTCGTGCTTAGCTTGCGAATTCGTAATCCGCGCGACCTATTCATGGGTTTAGTGCGAATGATAGAGTGGTCGAGGAAACCTCGCGGCGGTTCTCCAACGTCGCTGGTTCGCGTAACGCGGTCGCCAGGCCGGCATTGGATCCCGTTCACGACCCCACCTCTGAAGTACCGCCGCGCAACATGGCTATGATGCGAGGCGATCTCTCGACCTGGATGGACTTACATCATGCCTGAAGTCAACGTGGCTCCGCCGGGCGCAGCCTCGTCTCCCTCCCAGAGTAGTGAAGCCATCGCTGAACTTGCACACGAGATTCATGAGGCCGCACACTTGTTGCCGGCACAGGGGCCGATCAACGTCTTCGTGCATCACAACACGCTACACGCGTTTGAGGAGTGGCAATTCCATGAAGGCGTGCTCCGCGGAGCGAA
>CAUJKE010000227.1 GCA_963205385.1 Planctomycetota bacterium
CCTTGCCGCTCGGCCAACCAATCGGCCACGCCTCCTGCAGCGTGCGGGCGTCGGCGATGCGGAGCACGACCTCGTCCTTCCCCTTCCCTTTTCGCTGCGGCGCGAAGACCAGCCCCGCGGGGCGGAGCGCAGCGGCCAGCGCGGTCCCTTGCGAAAGACCGCTCAGTTCGTCAGGGACGACTTCGCCAGCTTCCAACGCGCGTCGCGCGTCGACATCAATCGCCACCGGGAGGGTGAAGTCGCGCGTCAGCTTGCTCACGATGTCGCTCACCCCCTGTTGTTTGGTCTCCACGGCCGTCTTGGCGCTGAGTTGTTCATGCACGAACACCAGTTGCTCGGCGGAGAGTCCAAACGCGACCAGCTCTTCTTTTGATTCGTTGGGGTTATTCGTGCCGAGTTTGCTCAGCCAGACTTTGAACTGCGGCAGTTGCTCGACGCTGAACTTCGCCCCAGGAACGAGGATTTTGCCGTCGCGCGTGACGAGGGCCGTCACGGCGAAGGCGTCGCCGTCTTTGCCGATTTCTTCCACCCGCGCCGCCTCGCGATCACGGGCCCCCCGAATCCGCACGCTGCCGACATCGAGCGCCGCGACGTCGCGAGCCAACTGTTGTTGCCCGGTCAGCGAAAAGCCTTGCTCGGTGACGAGCTCGAGCACGATTCGCGGTTCGGCGGCCTCTCCGGTTCCGCCTGTCAGCAGGATCAAGGCCAACGTCAGGATTGAGATTCCGCGCATGGTTGAGCACCTGGCTTTCGCCTTCCATCGCGCGCGCCATCTGCATAAGCACAGATGGGAGCGTGATGGTCTGGCCGGTGTGAAAATCGGGAACTGATTTTCCGTTGGCACTCCGGATGCCAGCGTATTCCTAATATTAGCACACGTCCGCGAGCGGACAGGCGCTAGAATCCGCATTCCCGTTACATCCGCGCGTCTTGCGCCGGGGAGGGAGTTGCAAGGCGAATTGAAGGCCGTCACAATGGCCGTTTTGGTCACGCCCGTCCTACATCTGCGAGGAGTTTCCACGATGGCCCGTCCTGTTTCGCTGTTTACCGGCCAATGGGCCGATCTGCCGCTGGCCGACCTGGCCCGCAAGGTCAAAGAGTTTGGCTTCAACTGCATCGAACTCGCCTGCTGGGGCGACCACTTTGAAGTGCAAAAAGCCCTTCAGGACGACAGCTACTGCTCCGCCAAGCGCTCCCTGCTGGAAAAACACGACCTGCAATGCCACGCGATCAGCGCCCACCTCGTCGGTCAGGCGGTGTGCGACCGCATCGACGAGCGGCACAAGGCGATCCTGCCGGATTATGTCTGGGGTGACGGCGACCCGGCCGGAGTCAACAAGCGCGCGGCCGAGGAACTCAAGGACACCGCCCGCGCCGCCAAGAAGTTCGGCGTCAGCGTGGTGAACGGGTTCACCGGTTCGAGCATTTGGCACTTGCTCTACAGTTTTCCTCCAGTCCCGCAAAAGATGGTTGATGACGGCTTCAAACTGTTCGCCGAGCGCTTCAATCCCATTCTCGATGTGTTTGAAGAATGCGGCGTGAAGTTCGCGCTCGAAGTGCATCCCACCGAAATCGCTTTCGACATCTACACCGCCCAGATGGCGCTGGAAGCGCTCGACCACCGGGAAAGTTTCGGTTTCAATTTCGACCCCAGCCACTTGCATTGGCAGGGGGTGGATTCGGTGGAGTTCATTCGCGCGTTTCCGGATCGTATTTTCAACGTGCATATCAAGGACGCGATCGTCACGCTCAACGGCCGCACCGGCATTCTCGCGAGCCACATCAACTTCGGCGACCCGCGCCGGGGATGGGACTTCCGCAGCCCCGGCCGAGGCACCGTCAACTTCGAAGAAATCATGCGGGCGCTCAACCACGCCAACTATCAAGGCCCTCTGTCAGTCGAGTGGGAAGATTGCGGCATGGATCGCGAACACGGCGCCCGCGAAGCGTCCGAGTTCGTCAAACGCATCGACTTCGCCCCCAGCGGCCGAGCATTCGACTCCGCCTTCGAGAAGGAATAGGACGCCCCCGAAGCGTCCACGACGCAAGGGAACTATTGTATAGCATGTCGATAGCGAGTTGTCAATAGATATTTAATAAATGAAGTGAATTCGTTGTCTTGAGTGGGGGGAGAATATCGAATTTCGAAATTCGATATTACGCCCCAGCGTCGCCCGCGCTCAAGCGCCGGCCTAATACCCGCCTGACAGCGCGAAAAGACCGTAAACGCCCCTGGATACGGAAGTTATGACCGCGCACACTACGGCGCGCCCCCCCACCGATGACGGCGATTATTAACGCCTCTGCGCAATCCCCGCCCCCTCCCTCACGACCCCATCGGGCTCGCCCCGATGGTGAGCAAGTCGGCGAGCTAACCCCTCGCCGCCCCTCCCGCCTCACGACCCCCTCGGGCTCGTCCCGATGGTGAGCGAGTCGGTGAGCTAACCCCTCGCCGCCCCTCCCGCCTCCACGACCCCATCGGGCTCGCCCCGATGGTGAGCAAGTCGGTGAGCTAACCCCTCGCCGCCACGTCCTCCCTCACGACCCCATCGGGCTCGCCCCGATGGTGAGCGAGTCCCCAAGCTACGCCCGCGTAACCCCCCTCCACCACTCACGGCGATTATTAACGCCTCTGCGCAAGCATCGCGGACGCGACTGCCCAGGGCCGTTCACGGTCCTTCTCCGCGCAGCGGTATTAGGCCCGTGCTTGAGCACGGGTACGAACGGCCACGGATGATCTGCATTTCAGGGGCGTTCACGCCCCTTCTCGCTGCGCGGCTTGAGCCATGGAACCGCGCCTGGGTTTGGGCGCTGAAGCCGGACAGCGAGAAGGGCCATGAATGGCCCTCCGGCGAATCACGTGTGGGGCCGCATCACCCGTGCTCAAGCACGGGCCTAATACCCGCCTGACGGCGGGAAAGGACCGTAAACGGCCCTGAATGAATTATGCCTGTCCCTTTCCCGCCCCCTCTTCTTTCCGTTTCCGTCTTCTTCGTGTCTTTGTGACTTCGTGGTAAATCTCTTCGTCCTGGTACGATCAGGCCTTTTTCGTTTTCAGTAGCACGGAACTTGTTCCGTTCACCCTGACGGCGACGTCAGACCGCGATACGCGCATAACGGAACAAGTTCCGTGCTACCGGCGCGGCGCAATGTCGCCCGGTCACTCGCTGAGCGCCACGATGCTGCAGGCGACGATGGGGTCGAGGCCGAGTTGTTGCGCTTTGGCGATGACTTCCGGCGAGTCGCTGCCGGGGTTGAGATAGAGCTCATCGCAACCTTTGGCGGCAATGTCTTCCAGTGCGCCGAGCCCCACGGCCGGCGGCAGGTAGACGCTGATTCGCCGTAGCGGGACGGGGATTTCCGCGAGCGAGGTGTAGACGCGCAAGCCTTCAATCTCGCCCCCCTTGGGATTCACGGGAAAGACGTCGTAGCCTTTGTTCAGATGCGCGCGGACGCTCTTGTTGCCGAACTTGCTGCGGTCGGCGCTCGCTCCCAAGATGGCGACGGTCGGTTTCATCGGGAAGAACCTCGCTAAATTAACTCCAGGTCGCCAGGCGACGTCGGCATCCGCCCGCGGCCTTATGTAGGCTGCGCGGCCGCTTCTGCTTTTCGAATCTCCAATCGCAACGCCTTGGCGTCGAGCTTGATGCGGGCGTTGGCGTCGGAGTTTTCGAGGTCGGTCAACCATTGCACCAGTTGGCTGTAATCCGCATCGGGATGTTTCTCGAACATCTGCCGCGCGGCGCGAATGCCGTTGGAGAGCACTAGCGCCCGCTTCCACGCGTTGCCGGCGGAGACATCTTCATCCCGCTTAGCTTCCACGTCGACGAGCGCTTCGGTGTTGTTGGGGTCGAGCATCTCACCCAGCACCGGCAAGGCGCGGGTGTCGCCGTGACGGGCCAATCCAGTGGCCGCGTTGTAACGCACGTTGGGATCGCCATCGTCGAGCATTTGCGCGAGGCGCTCCAGGGCCTCATCGCCGCCGACCATCCCCAGCGCAAACGCCGCCGACGAACGAACCCGGTTGTACTCTTCCAAATTGCCGCCTGTGCCGCGTTCCAGCGAGGCTTCGAGGAGCGTTTTCATGAGCGCGTCATCCTGCTGCATGACTTGGGGATCGATCACGCTGGCTTGCACGGCGATGGACTGGAGCGCGGCCTCGCGGACGATGAACGCCCGGGGATCATCCACGGGACCAGCGGCCGCGGTAAGGGCGGGGATTCCGGCCGGGGTGCGGAATTCGCCCAGCGCGCGGCAAATAAACAGCTCAAGTTTAAGGCGGTTATCGTAGACCGCATCCGCCTTTTCGCGCCCCCGCTCGTCCGCCTGCACTTCGACGTCTTTCTTGCGCTGCGGGCGCGTGGCGCGGAGAGACTGGAGCGTGGAAGCAAGTTCCAAGGCGAGCTTGGGATCGTCCTTGAGTTCGTCGTACTGCGGCTTGCGCAACAGCTCGGCCAGGTTATACGCCCGTTGCCAACTGGCATCGTTCACCTTGCCGATGTCGCGCACCAGGTCCCGCGGATTGGTTCCCATGTGGGCGAGCCAGCTAAACAGCAGCCAGACCGACACGATGATGATGACAATCACCAGCGGGATCAGGAACAGTTGCAGCAGGAAACTGGCGTTGGGGGGCTGAACCGGGGGGAGCGGGGGGAGAGGCTTCTGAGGCTGGGCGGCATCGGACATCGCGGCAAGGCTCCGGCGCGGAGGGAGAATCTTTCAGTGTAGGCAGCGGTGGGGGAGCGTCAAGCGAGGGTGCGCGGCAGACCGCGGGGCGGATTGCGATATTCCCGCGCCGCGGCCCTACACAAGTCCCCAGCGTTTTCTCAAAAACCACTCGCTGGTGGCGAGCGTGACGAAGCACAGCAGGAACAGCCAGCCGTCGAGGGCGGTGTCGCCGAGTTGCCATTTGGTTTGCACCTCGACGAGCGTCTCGCGCGGTTTTTCGAGCAGTTCGCGGAAGAGGTCGCTGAGTTGTTCCGGGGCGACGACGCGGCCGCCGGACTCTTTGGTGAGGTTCGCCAGGCGGGCCATCAGTTCGGGATCGGCGGCCTGGCTGGCGAGTTCAAGATCTTGATCGAAGACGAGGAACTGCGTTTGGGCTGTGCCCAGCGGCGCGCCGTCGAGGAGCGCGGTGACATCCAGACGATAATCGCCTGGGGCGGCGGTGGCCGTGAAGAGGCCGTTCCAAGCGGGGCCTTGTTGGGTCAGGCGGGCGGCTTCTTTTTTTCCGCTGGGGAGCGTGACTTCAACCTGGAACGTCGCGCCGGGGATATCGTCGCCGGTCGGGGATTTCGCGCCGACTTCAAACGCAATTTGAGCGCCTGGATTGTAGCGCCGCTGGCGAAGCGTAATCCAAACGTTGTTCTTGGCCGTGTCTTCGCGCTGCGCGAGCCACAGGATCATCTGCCGCCAAAAACGCCGATGCTCGCTCTGGTGTCCTTGCATCCACCACTGCCACGTGCTGTCGCCGGCGAAGGCGACCACGCGGCCGTCGCCGTACTCGCCGGGCACGAGAATGGGATGCGTTCCCGACCCCAGCACCGGGCGCGCGCTGGCTTTCACGCCCGCGAAGCGATTGGCGCCGCGCAGCGGAGGGAGCGCCGTCCAGAGGCTCGCATTGTCGCTCTTGGCGCCGAGTTGCACGAGCGGATGATCGGCCAGCGGTTGCAGCGGCAGCGGCCCCGGAAGGTGCAACTTTTCGACGATCGGCACGCCGAAATCTTGTTTGAGGAAGCGGTCCATGGTGATCGGTAGCACGTTGGCGAGCGGCGTGTTTTGATAACCGCCCGCGCCAAAGCTGTGATAACCGCCAAGCATCGCCAGGCCCTTGCCGTGAGCGTTGCCGTTGCGATCGGCCACGAGCTTCTCAAGCGCTTTGAGGTTCTCGTCGCCCAGCGCGGCCGCGGCCAAATCCCCGATAATGAGCACATCCCAATCGGGATCGGAAAGGAGCTCGCCCAGGTTCACCGGCCACTGATCGCGGCGGCGATGATCGATCCATTGAAAATCGACGTCGATATCCGGCGAATCGTTGAGCGAGCGACGGAGGAACTTCTGCTCCGGGCGCAGTTCGCCTTCGAGATAAACGACCTTCAAACCCCCTTCGAGCACGTTGAGAAAGCTTTGCAACTCGTTGTTCTTGGTGACGAGTTCGCCTGGCTGCGGCGGCGCGCGGAGCGTGAGCTTGTATTGTCCCGGTTTGCTCGGCGTGTAGGGAAAACTCACTTCCAGTTGTTGGCCATCGAGCCGCGTGATGAGATGCTGCGTGCCGATTCGCTCGACCTGGCCGGCATCGTCTTCGAGCAGCAGTTCGACCGGAATATCCTTGTTCACATAACCGGTGATGCGGGCCAGGCCGCGGATCACGACTTCGTTGTTGACAAAGACCGTGTATTGATCCTGCATGTACTCCATCGCCACGTCGCGCGATTGCGCGGCAGCACCGACGGGGCCAAAGACCGTGGTGAACAGCGGCGCGCCCAAGCGGCCCAGTTCGCGGGCGGCCGCCTGCGTTTCGATGCGTGGCTCAAGCGCCGTTTGCACGCCGTCGCCGAGCAGCACGACGCCGAGAATGCGGCGGCCTAACTCGCGCCGCGTGGCGTCGGCCAGGTTGGAGCCGAGATCGGTCTCTTTGCCCAGCGGCTTCGCAGGCCACGCGCCGCGACCGGCGGTTAGATCAACCGGCGTCAGGTCGGAATCGTAGCCATACAGCTTCACGTCGAACCGGGCCGACAGCTCGTCGAGGGACGCGGCGGCGGAATCGAGCGCGGCGAGTTGCGCTTCGTATCGCGAGCGACTGGAATCGCCGGCGGTGAGTTGCATCGAGCGGGAGGTGTCCGCCAGCACCATGATGACGCCGGTCTGCGGCTTCGACGTCGTACTGACGCGCGCCGGGCGAAGCAGGGCGAGAATCACCAGCCCGATGAGCGCCACGCGGAGCGCTAGCAGGCTTGCATGTTGCCGCCACGACAACTTCCGGAATAACGGCCGGACCGCCAAGAGGGCCAGCAGCGCGAGCGCGACCAGCGCGACCGCCAATTGGCTGCCAAAGACAGGTTGGGTGTACCAGGTGGTCATGGATGAAATACTTACGCCGTCGCGGTCTCCGCAGGCTGCTTATAAAAACGGTTGGACAGCACGTGCTCCCAAGCCAGAACCAACGCCAACGCCAATGCAAGATAGGAAAAAAACTCGCGACCGACGCGCTCTTCGCCTTCGACGGTAATTTCTTCCTGGCTCTTCACCAGGCGATAGCGGCTCTGGCCGAGTTGCTCGTCGAGGCTCGCGGCGGTGATGCGCGTTAGCTCGGTAGCGCTGGGGGCGAGGTTCACGCTGAAGCCCCGCACGATCGGCCGTTCAAGCTGCCCTTTGAGGCGATACGCGCCGGGGATGTCGGTGAACTTCACCGTCACTTCGCCATCGCGGGCCGTGACTTCATAAGGATCGTCGGTCGGCGAAAAGAGCTGGTAGCGATCGGGATCGAGTCCGCCTTCGTTGGTCAGCCGGGCTGTTTGGCCGGCCAGATAGTTCAAGCGTGTTTCGGCGCTCGCCACCAAATAGCCGGCCATTTCGTTGGCCAGGATGAAATAAGGCCAGGCGTTCTCGCCGGTGGGGAGTTCGTTCCAGGCCTTTCGCCCTTGCGGGGAGAGCGGATCGGAGATCGGCGTGGTCATCACGAGCACATGCCCGCGGCCGAGCGCTCGTTC
>CAUJKE010000228.1 GCA_963205385.1 Planctomycetota bacterium
CGACCATGCCGGCGTAAACCGCGTGATCTTGCACCAGGCGGACTTGCCGTTCGCGTTCTTTACCCCACGAGGGCCCTTCGTGCTTCAGCGTCTTGGCCTTTTCGGCATACTTCTGTTTGAGGTCTTCGCGTGCGATGAGCGGCGTGTGGACGGAATAGAAGCTGAGGTAAGCCAAGAACGGTTGGTTCCGGCGGGATTCCATGAACTTCACAGTTTCGGTTGCCAGGCGGTCAGGAAGATGTTCGCCGGGAGGGCCGTCTTTCAGGCGAGGGTTCCCATAAGGGGAGAAGTATTTGTCGCCGCCGTACGGTCCGCCGCGGTCGATGCCGCCTTGGTTGACATCAAAACCTTGATCTTCCGGCCAGAAGCCTTCATTCCCCAGATGCCACTTGCCGGCAAAAAACGTGGAGTAGCCGAGTGGTTTGAGGGCTTCGGCGAGCGTAATCTCTTCGAGGGCCAAGCGGGTTTGATAGTGGGCAGGCAACATCCGCGTGGGGCGATTCCATTTTTCGCCCATCGCAGCGCCGATGTAATCTGTGATGCCGGTCCGCGGGGGCGCGCGGCCAGTCATCATCGCGGCGCGGGTCGGCGAACAAACCGGGCACGAAGCGTAGCCTGCGGTGAACTTTAAGCCGCTAGCAGCTAACCGGTCGATGTTGGGCGTGTCATAAAAACAGTTCGCGTTGTAGCAACCGGAGTCCATGATGCCGTAATCATCGACCAGGATGATGACGAAGTTGGGGCGTTTTGCTTCCGCCGCGTGGCTGGGAATCACGCCTGGGAGAAGTAGCAGCAAAGCCGTAACAAGTGGCAGGCAGCGCATGAAATTGACTTTCGCGGGAGATTTCAAGTCTCATGGGAGGTGAGGTTCAAGACGAAAACCGTTCGTCAAATTTTACTGGAGCCACACACGCATTGCGAGCGAACGACTCCACCCTGCCGCTGGCTGGTCAGCTTCGTATAATCATTGTCTGGATGCCTGATTTCACTGCCCAGGCGAAGTTCGCCTGTGGGTGGGGCGTCACAGAAGGCGCTACGCATTTTTAGGAGTCTGCGCATGTCGGCCCAAGTGGAACGGAAGCTGGACGAGATCCCCGCGCGTCGCTTCCCAGGGTTTGTGGTCAAGGCCGTGATTGTGCTGGCGCTGGCGCTGGTTGTGCTGGTTCGCCGCTTCGATGTCACCGGCGACAGCGCCATCACGAATTTGCTCACATTGATCTTCGGATTCATTGCGATCGCGGCGCTCTATGGCTGGTTCCTGTTCGTGAGCAACTTTCCCAAAACGGCGCGTGTGGGTTCGCTCGCGGGGCTCATTCTCACGCTTGGCGTCCTGGGGGTCTTGTTCAAGATTGAAAGAGTGTCGGGGAGCCTGTTTCCCAAGTTTTCCTGGCGTTTCGCGCCGCCCCATGATGCAACCTTAGATAAGCCGGTCGCGGTCGTCACGGAAGAAGCCATCGACACCGCATCCCCGGACCCGGCGAGTTTCGCCCAGTTCCTGGGGCCTGATCGCAACGCCGTGCTGCGGGGCGTGCAACTCGCTCGCGATTGGAAGCAGCACCCTCCCAAACAACTCTGGCGACAATCGATCGGCGCCGGTTGGAGCGCGTTTGCCGCGACAAACGGCTTTGCGGTCACGCTCGAACAACGCGGGCCGGAGGAGTATGTCACCTGTTATGACGTCCTCACCGGCGAGGTGAGGTGGTCACATGCGGAAGAGGGACGCCACGAAACGACGCTTGGCGGCATTGGCCCGAGGAGCACGCCGACGATTCACAACGGCAAAGTCTACACCCTGGGGGCGTTTGGTATCGTGCTCTGTTTGGATGCGCCGACCGGCGAACTTCTCTGGCGAGTTGATTTGCTCGATAAATTTGGCACCAACCGCAAGCAAGATATGGAGGTGGTGGCGTGGGGACGCGCCGGATCGCCGCTCATCGTTGACGATCTCGTCGTGGTTCCCGCCGGCGGGCCGCCGGGAAAGGCCGTCTCGCTAGTGGCGCTCCGCCAGGCAGATGGAAGTATCGCCTGGCAAGCGGGCAAGACGCAGGTGAGTTATGCGTCGCCGACGCTGGCTACGCTGGCCGGCGTGCGGCAGATTGTGAGCGTCAACGAAAACAATGTCACCGCGCACGATCCCGCAACCGGCGAACTGCTGTGGGAAGCGCCTTGGGCAGGCAACAGTGCCGCCGATGCCACCGCGTCGCAGCCGCTTACGCCGGGCGATGACTTGGTGCTGCTCAGCAAAGGCTACAACGCCGGCAGCAAGCTGCTGAAGATTGTGGCGGATACGGAGGGCAAGTTGACGTCGGAACTCGTCTGGGCGGATCCCACGATTCTCAAAACGAAATTCACCAACGCCGCCATCGTCGACGGCTATGCTTACGCTTTATCTGACGGCCTGCTCGAATGTATCGAACTGGCCAGTGGTGAACAGGTGTGGAAAGGAACCCGGCGGCGACTTGGCGATTATGGGCAAGGACAAATCCTGGCGGTGGGGGATGTGATTCTCGTACAGGCGGAGGAAGGAGAAATCGTAATGGTCGAAGCTTCGCCTGAGGGACTCCACGAGCTCTCGCGTTTTCCCGCGCTCCACGGGCAAACGTGGAACACGCTCTGCCTTTACGGCAAGTATCTGTTGGTCCGCAATTCCGAAGAAGCCGCCTGCTATGAGCTGGAGTTGCGGAAGTAGCGCTCTATCGGTGACTAAACTCCACGCCCCATGTTACGCCGCCCGGCGGTGGATAGTGATGGTGGTGATGGTGTGGATGCCAGCGATAGGGACGCGGGGGGCAGTAGGCAGGCCCCCAGTAATGTTCTTCCACAATCACCGGCGCCGGGCCATACGCTGGTTGCGCATACATCACCGGTTGCACGGCGCCGCGCGGCGGGGGAGCTTGTTGCAAGGCGTTGATGACCCGGTCGCTGACACCTTGATTCTTGAGCGCAATCAGTTCGGCGGCTGGCGGGCGTTGCACCACGCCATTGGTTTGGATGTGCGTGACGATCACGTCATCCCCGAGCCCTGCTTGCGACATTGAGATCACATCCGCAGTCGTCGCCGCGCCGCTCAGTTGCCGTCCCATGCGGGCTTGGATTTCAGCATTGTTGCGGGCAATATCGGCGTCGATGCCGTCGCCGACGATCGCTCCGGCGGCGGTTCCCACGGCGCCGCCAATCAGCGCTCCGGCCAGCGGATTATCGCTCGCTTCGCCGATCGCGGCCCCCACCCCTGCGCCCGTCAGCCCCCCAAAGAGCGCGCCCCGATCCGCATAATAGGGCGAACGGCAGCCGCCAACAGACAGCACGATCAAGCATAGGCCCGTGAAACAACCCGCGACGCGCATGAGAGACGATCCTTCGCCACACGATGGTGTCCAAACAATCGCCAGATGATCGGCTCTGCCTCGACGAACGTCAAGACGAAAAGTGCATCTGAATCCTTGACGATGCTAGCGATGCAGGCGGTACGGCACGACAGTCATCCCGCCTGTCGGTTCTTCCTGGCAAGGCTGCAACGGTGCCTACCGGGCATTGTCATCCTGCTTGTCATCCTGCTTGTCATCCTGTTTATCTTCCTGTTTCGCTTGCTCGGCGACATGCTGCTGCCATTTGTCGAGCGCCGCCTGACGTTCTTCCTCCGCCTTGAAACCGAGGGTGTGGACGTTCACCAGGAACTGCGGGTTGGGCGTAATGCGATCAAAGCCGTACTCCTTGGGCTCTTGCTTGGCCAGATGCAAGAGCGCGAACAGGGCCACATCGCGAATCTCGGTTTTGTACTGGACCTTGTTAATGTTTTGCTGACTACAGACGGACTTGTCTTCGAGGAACTTCGTCAGCCGCGGCGCGAACGAAGCATCTCCAGACTTGGCGATCGTGAGAATCGACATCTGCTTGATATGGGGTTGCGCAATCGCCCCTTTGACTTCCAGCAACCGGACTGCGGTCGCTAAGGCTTCCTCTTGCATGTTGTTCTGCAACAGCAAGTTTAGGCCTTGATAGGCGCTATAGTCGTTTGTTTGCGCGACAAATCGCGTGAGCAGCTTTTTCATCAGCGGGGACTGTTCGGACGATTGAAGGGCCTCTCGAAAGACTGGCTGGTAACAGAGTTGATAGATTTGCGAATTAGGCCCCTGTCCGAGCTCGGTTTCTTTCGCCCCGCCGGCGAACAGGATGGCGGCGACGTTGCCGATTTTAACCGTGGGCTGTAAAAACTGGCCGCGATTGTTACGCAACAGCAGTTGCACGCGCGCCGTGATGCGGTCGCCGAGATCTCCTGCATTGCCCGCGACCGCCTTGAGCGTTTCTGGTTCCGCGCGATACATCTCAACGTACAGCGAGCGACTCGCCTGGGAGTCCCCCAGCACGTCCATCAGCAATTCCCACGCGGGGAAATCAAACTTCTTATCGGTCCCGGTCGCCGCCACAAACTGATCCAGTTCCCGCTGAATGACTTGCTCGCGAATTTCGATCAGCAACCGTTCGCAGTGATAGCGCACTTCCAAATCGTCGCTTGTCAGTCCGACGCCAATGGCATCAGCCGCATCGTACTCGCGGCGCGCAAGCTCCTCGCGCGCCCGTTCGCGGGCAGCATACGAGTCGCTGCCTATCTGTTCCACCAGCGCCGGCGAAGGCATG
>CAUJKE010000229.1 GCA_963205385.1 Planctomycetota bacterium
ATTGCTCTCGCGAATGGACTATGTGCAGTCCTGGCTCAAACGCCCGGAAGGCAATGTGCTCTCCGAACTGGAAGGCAAAGATTGCCGCCTGCAACTGTTTGTGTTTGATGGCAATAACAACAGCCAATTGCGGAAGCTCAATGTCAACGCGGACGGCACGGATAAAGTCGATCCACAGTTTGTGGCGGAGCAACTGGGCGCCACCGGACAAGTCACCGCGCTCGGCTCCGTACTCACCGACTCCCGTCAACAATTCGGCTCCACGAAGCTCGCAGGGGTCGTGTTGATTAGCGACTTCGCGCACAATGCCGGCACGCCGCCGCTAGGTGGGCGCGGAGGTCGGCAAGAGTCGCCGGCGCTGCGGCTGGGCGCGCCGGTCTACACGGTTGGCGTCGGCGCGACGGAGTCGGCGAATCTGCGCGTCGCGGTGCAACTCGAACCCAAGATTCGCCGCGCGGAAAAGACCACGGTGCTCGTCAAGCTGCAAAGCAGCGGGCTGCAAGGCCGGCGGGTGAATGTCAAAGTCCACGCGCAGCGGCTCTCCGGCGAGGCCGGGGCGAGCGACGAGAGCACGCCTGTCGGCGAGCAAACCGTGACGATCGAAACGCCGTCGGACATCGTCGAGTTCCCCTTTCAACCGCAAGACGCCGGCCGTTTTCGCTTCGTCGCCGAGGCCGAACCGCTCGAAGGCGAAACGGCGACCGACGACAATCTCGACAGCCGCGAGACAACGATCATCGATGACTATGTCCGCTTGATGTATGTCGCCTATGAACCGACGTGGGAGTGGCGGTTTGTCAAGGAAGTGTTTCACCGGGATAAGACCGTAGGCGTGGAAGGTTTCCGCACGTTTCTCGCGTCTTCCGACCCGCGGGTGCGGGAGTCGAATCAACTGTTTCTCCCCACGCTCACCCCCAAGCGCAGCGAGTTCTTCGCGAACGACGTGATCTTTTTGGACGACATGCCGCAAAGCACGCTCTCGCCCCGGTTCTGCGACATGGTCGATGAGTTCGTGAGCAAGCTCGGCGGCGGGCTGGTGGTGATTGCCGGCCCGCGCTTTGGCCCGCGAGAACTCGTCAACACGCCGCTGGCCAAGATGCTGCCGGTCGCCATCGATCCGTCACTCTCACTCCGACAAGATCGCGAGTTCAAGCCGCGCTTGACCCTGGAAGCGGTGACCGGCCAATATCCGTTCATGCAACTGGGCGAAACCGCGAGCGAAACCGATAAAGCCTGGAATAACATTCGCGGGCTACAGTGTTATCAACCGGTGGCGAGCGTGCGGAGCACCGGCACGGTCCTGGCCGAACATCCCACCGACCTCTGCAACGACGGCAAGACACACCAACCGCTGATCGCCATCGGCAAGTATGGCAAGGGGGAAGTGGTCTACATTGGTTTCAATGAAACCTGGCGACTGCGGCGGATGTATGGCGAAAAGTATTACCGCAACTTTTGGTCGCCGCTGATCGATCGCTTGGGCCTGAGCCACGCGCTGGGGAATCAAAAGCGGTTCGTTCCCAAACTCGACCGCACTCAGTACCGCGTCGAGGATGTCGTCACGTTCTCGGTTCAGGCCTACGACGAAAACTACGAACCACTGACCGATAGCAAGCTGCAAGGCAAGACGATGGTCGCGGAGTTGACCGCCCCCGCGCGCGGCGGTGGAAACCAGGCGGCGCGGGAACTGCCCCTCTCGATGCTCCGCGTCGGCGAGTATGAAGTTCGTTTTCCGGTCTATACGCCCGGCGATTACAAGCTCCGCGTGATGGACCCAATCACCAAGGAATTCATGGAATATCCGTTCGAGGTGACCAGCCTCTCGGCGGAACAGCGCGACGCCACGCGCAACTTGGCGCTGCAGCGCGAGCTGGCCATCGAAACGGCCGGCAAGACGTACGACCTGACCACCGTCGCCAACCTGCCGGCGGACATTCGAACCGACACGATTTCCCTGAAATCCACCAACAATCACGAGCTCTGGAGCACGCCGCTGTGGTTCATTGCCGCCATGACGCTGATGCTCGGTGAATGGCTCTCCCGTAAATTGATGAATATGACATGAGCAAACTGACCCCCATCCATCAGCAATTGACGACGCTGAAAAACACCCGCGCCACGGTGCGCGGGGTCACGGCGTTCTCCGCGCTGGCGACCTCCATCCTGGTAGCGCTCGCCGCGGTGTTCGTGCTGGATGTGATCTTCGAACTACCGCTGATTCCCCGCCTGATTGTGATGGTCTTGGCGGCGCTGGGCTGTTTTTGGGCGTTTACGAAGTACACGCAGCCGCTGCTGGGTGTGAAGGAATCGGAAATGGACCTCGCGCTCATGGTCGAGCGGCAGCAGCATATCGATAGTGACCTGGTCGCCGCGTTACAATTCGAATCGCCGGAGGCGCCAACCTGGGGCTCGCGGCAACTGGAAGGGGCGGTCATCGACTACGTCTCCGAGTTCGGCAAGGGGCTCAACGTCTTCGAAGGTTTCTCGCGCGAGCAGATGACTCGCCGCGCGACGCTGTTGGGAATCGCCGCCTTGGTCACGATTGGATTCGTGGCGTTCGCGCCGACGTATGCCAGTGTGTTTCTCAATCGGCTGCTGCTCGGTTCGCGGCATTATCCCTCACGCACGTCGGTCGAGCGGATCGTCGTCAACAATGCCACCGTGCTGGTGCAAAGCCAACACGGATCCTTGCCTGTGAACCTGAAGGGCGCCCAAGGCCACCCCATGTTGTTCTATGTCGAGTGCCAAGGCGAACTACCAGCCAGCGGCACGTTGCGCGTTCGTTCCGCAAGCGGCGGCTCCTCGCGCCCGATCGACATGCGCATGCTATCGCTGGAGGATCGTGCCGCCAGACTCCGCGCGTCGGAGACGCGCCTGGCCGAAGCGATTGAAAAGGGAGAGATCGACGTTTCAGAGCCCTGGCGGCAAGAGATGGTTGCGCTCTTGGCGTTCGATGCGCCGAGCGTTGCGGAAGCCATTGCCAAGTCGGACGGCGATCGCGAGAAACTTGCCACCGCCCACGCAGGCTTGGGCGAAATTCTCGCCGCCTGGCCCGGCAACGCCGACGAGCGCGGCTTGTACCTCGGCGATATGGGTCGCCTGGTCGATGACGTTACCTACAGCGTTTACCTGGGGGACGCCTGGACCGATCCCGCCCGCATTTCGATGATTCCGCTGCCGATTGTGGAACTGGTTCCAGAAATCATTCCGCCCAAGTACGCCCAAGCGGAAAAGCGGGGCGAGACCACGAGCACGCGGCAGCTATCGGTGCTGGAGAGTTCCACGGTCGATCTCAAACTTCGCTGCGTCAACGACAAGCCGCTCGCAGCGGTCTGGCTCACCGCGAAGATCGGCGAGAAGAATGAGCGGTACGAATTCAAGCCGACCAACGACGCCAAGACAACTTGGGCTTTGACAGATGAGAAATCCCCGTTCCGCGACATTCGGGACGAGATTCGCTACGAACTGCAAGTGACCGACGAGGATGGCCTGCATTTGGAAACGCCGATTCGCAGCATCATTCGCCTGCGCCCCGATCGTCCCCCAAGCGGCACGGCCGAAGTGGTGCATCGGGTTGTTTTGCCCAATGCCCGGCCGGTGGTCAGCTACCGTCTCAACGATGATTATGGCATTGGGAAATTGGCGCTCCTGGTCGAGATCGAGCACGAAGACATGGCGCTCGTTTCCGCGGACTCCTCGAACGAAACCACGAGCGATAGCCGCGCGCCGGATTCGACGATCACGCTGAACCTGCATGCACCTCCCAAACCGCCGCTACCCACGGCCGAGCAATACCACGGCGCGTACACGCTCGATCTCGCGCCGCTGGATTTGACCAAGGGCGATCGCTTAAAACTGACGTTGGAGATTACGGACTATCGTGGGGAGGCGCCGGGACAGGTGTATCTCAGCGATCCGTTGATCCTGGAAGTCTCGGACGAGAGTGGGGTTCTGGCTGCCATTTCAGAAGCTGACGAACGTTCTGAAGAGCGTTTGACGGACATCATCAAAAAGCAACTTGGGATTGGAGATTCGCCATGAAAAGGATTCGCGAGCGGATAGCGGTGAGCGTGGCCTGGTTGGTCGTCTTCGCCTGCGGGTTGAGCGTGCTCGGCAGCGCTGTCTTGGCGGCTCCCGGCGACAGCGACGGTGATCGTTTGCGGCAGCGTCAAATCGCGCAAGAGAAAGCGCGGAACATGGCAGGCGAGCTCGTATCGAGCATTCTCGACATCCAAATCAAGCAGCTCAAGGAGAATGGGCTCGACAAGCTTCCCATCTATGAAGAAATCACCGGGATGCGCAAGAACATCGACGCACTCGTCGAGGCCCAGATGCAAGATGTGGTGAAGTTGCTCGTCGAGGCCCAGGAGGGGACGAAGGAGCAGCGCCTGGCCAAATTGACGGAAGCCCGCGACAAGATTCGCGACGTCGTGGTGCAATTGATGGCGGAGCGTCAAAAGCTCTACAAACGCTTGCAAATCGCCAAGATCGCGGCCCAGGTAAAGCAGTTGATCGCGCTGGAAACCAAGGTGCTCAATGTCACCAACAACCTCGCCAGCCTCACGCCGGAACAGCGCGAACAACGCACCCTCACGACGATCCAGGATCAGACGGACGTGGTGCAGGTGTATGGCCTGTTGGTCAAGACACTCGAAGATGTCAGCACGTGGGGCGGGCATGTCGGCGCGGGTTGTGCGGAGGGGCTGCGCATTCTCAAGACCGCCCAAGTCGAGCAGGAATTGATCGCCGCCGGTACGAAGCTCGGCATCGCGGACTTCCCTGCGGCCGCGGAGAGCGAGTACAAGGCGATTCGCGGGCTGCGACTCTTGCTCGATAAGATTGAAGAGACGCAAGGGCTCATCGGTTCCGATCGTGAAGCGGCGCTCAAGATGGTCCGCGAGATGATCAAGGCTCAGGAAGCGTTGCGCCAGGAAGTGCGTGAAAAAGAACTGACCGACAACAACTACAACGAGTTCGTCGATAAACAGCAGCAGTTACAAACCGAACTCGGCAAGCTGGCGCAAGCACTGGATAAGTATCCCGCGACGCAACCGCTGCTGGAGCAAGCCAAGGCGGCCTCCGAACAAGCTCGCGTGGAACTGTTCAGTTTGGATAAGCCGATGACGGTCGCCGAGCAAAGCAAGGTGATCGGCAACCTGGCCGAAATTGAAGAACAGCTCAAACACGCCCTCGACCTGGAAGACGCCAATAAGAGCGCCGATGAACTCGCGGAGGAACTCGCGCAGCTTGAGAAGGCCGAGCAGGGCTTGGAGGAAGTTGTCGAGCAAGCCAAGAAGGCGGAAGAGGCCGCCAAAGAACAGCCGCCGGCCGCCGCCCAGGCCGAACAAGCGGCCGCTCAGAAGCTGGAGGAAGTTGAGAAAACGACGGAGCTACCAGGCTTGATCGAGTCGCGTCTGGAAGATGCAAAAGAAGCGGTGACGGATGCGCAAGAAGCGTTGAAGAACGCCGCGCCGGAAGCCGCGGAAGCGCGCGAGGCCGCCGCGGAAGCCGCAACGGAAGCCGCGGAGCGGGCACTCGCGGAAGTGAAAGCGCAAAAGGCGGATGCAATGCGGCGCCAACTGGCCGTGGAAGTGGGTGAACTCGCCCGCGCTGCGGAAGCGCTCGAACGGGCCGCCGCCGCTGAACGGGAAGTCGCGCAGCAAGCGGACGAAGCCGCGAAGGCGGAAGGTCTGACCGAAAAGGCCGCGCGGGAACTTGCCCAGACGCAGCAAGACGTGGCGGAAGTCACCGAGAAGATCGCCGAAGGGGTGAAGAACACCGCGCCCCAGGCTGCGAAAGCGCTCGAAGAGGCCAAGCAGCCGATTGACGAAGCAGGTGAGCAACTCAAAGCCGCCGCGCAGCAGCCCGGCGAGCCATCCAAAGACGAAGCGGCCAAGGTCGCGGAGCAAGCGAAGCAGGCTTCCAATGAACTAGCGGAGGCCGCCGCTGAACTGCGCAAGCAAGCCGGCGAAGCGGCGGAGAAGCTCGTCAACGTGGCGGACAAGCAACTCGCCGAAGTCGCCAAAGTGGATGAGAAGCTGCAAGGCGCGCAAGCCGCTGCGGCGGAAAGTCAGGCCGAGAAGCTCGCGAATCTCGCCGCGGCGTTGGATAAGGTCCAGGAAGCACAGGCTCAACAACAGCGCGCGGAAGGGAAGCAAGAAGCAGCCGCCGCGAAGGAGCTAGCCAAGGCGATCGCCGACGTCGCTGAGCAACAGGCCCGCGCCGATCAAAAGGCGGCGGATGTCGCCCAGGGCAAAGCCAACTCGCCGATCGAGGCCGCCACGGAAGAACAAAAAGTTGCGGAGCAGGCGGGCGACCTGGCGGTAAAGGCCAGCGGTGAAGCTCAAGCCGCGTTGAAGGAAGCCGCCGAGGCTGCCGCCGAAGCCGCCAAGGAAGCCTTGAGCGGCAGTCCCGCCAAGGCGGAAGCGGCGCGCGAAGCAGTGCGCGAAGCGTTGCAGGAAGCTCAAGCCGCGGCCGAACAAGCCGCTGCGGAAGCTGCCGACAAACCGGCTGGAATGCCGGACGCCGCAGCCCAAGCGAAAGCCGCCGAGGCCGCCGAGGCCGCAAAAGATCTCGCCGGCGACGCCGCTCCCGAAGCCGCGCAAGCGCTGGAACAAGCGGCCGCCAAGGCCAGCGAAGCTCAGAAGGGATTGGAAGCCGGCAATCCCGAAGGCGCCAAGCCGGCGCAGCAAGCGGCCGGCGAAGCGCTCGAACAGGCCGAGCAATCGCTCGAAAAGGCCATCGCGGAACAAGGCCAGCAAGAGGGTGAAGCACTCGCGGGCGAAGCCAAGGCCGCAGGTGAGGCGGCGGAAGAAGCCGCGCAGGTCGATCCAGGAACCGCCGCCGCATTGCGTCAAGCCGAGAACGCCGCGGAAGAGGGTGCCCAGCAAGCCGCTAAAGGCAAGGCCGAACAAGCCGGCGAAGCCCAGGCCCAGGTTGAACGGGGCCTGGAACGAGCCGCCGCGAGTCTGGCCGCGCGCGAGCAGCAAATTCAGCGAGATAAGGATGTGGCCGAGCAACTCAAGCAACTCGCCAAGGAGCAACAGGAGGCACGCGACCAAATCGCGCAAGCCGCCACGGACTTGGAGAAACTCGCGCCTGTGGAAGCTTCCGGCAAACCCATGGGTGAAGGTCAACCGCAGGGTGAAGGTCAACCAGAAGGCGAAGGCCAGCCGGCCGGTGAAGGTCAGCCAGAGGGTGAGGCACCGCCGGCGGGCGAAGGTCAGCCTGTGCCTTCGGCCGAGCAACTCAAGGCGGCACAGAACCTGCAACAAGCTCAACAACGCTTTGCCAACGCGCAACGCGCGACCGGCCAAGGCGCCGCGGAAATTTCCGGCCAGCAAGAAGTCGCCAATCAACCGGTCCGGGAAGGACTCGAAGCCGCCTCGCGACTAGGCGAAGCCGAAACGCCTCCAGAGTTTGGCGAAGGCCAACCCGCAGGCGAAGGTCAACCGATGGGTGAAGGTCAACCGATGGGTGAAGGACAGCCGGCAGGTGAAGGACAGCCGATGGGCGAGGGACAACCGGCTGGTGAAGGACAGCCAGCGGGTGAGGGCCAACCCATGGGCGAAGGCCAGGGTGAGCCGATGGGCGAAGGGCAGGGTCAGGGCCAAGGCCAAGGGGAGTCGAGCGAACTGGGGACAGGCTTTGTGCCGAGTTCGCCTGAGGCGACGGCTCAGCAAATCGCCGGCAATGCCGCGAATGCCGCGGCTCAATCGGCGCTGGCCCAGAGTCAAGCGCAGGGGCAGGGGCAAGGTCAGGGCCAAGGACAAGCTCAAAGCCAAGGGATGGGCGAAGGCCAGGGGCAAGCGGCCGCGACGCAGCCGACGACGAGCGCGGCTTCATCGCAAGCCAATGCGGGAGGAGTCTCCAACAGCGGAAGTTCAGCGGCCAATCAGAAATCGCCGGATAGCGCGCTGGAACTCAAGGCAGCCGCGCAGGGAGACAGCCGCGGCCAGGACGCCAATCAGGACGCCAGCGCGGCGGAGCAGAAGTTTGAACGCGAGCCATGGTTCGCCAAGCTTCCGCCGGGAATGCGCAAGGCCATTCAAGCCAAGGCCCAAGGCGAAGCGCCGCGGGGCTATGAAGAGCGTCTACGGCGCTATTTTGAGAGTACGAACTAACCAGACATTCACCACGCCGCGCGGCGCATTCGTCGCCGCGCATTGCTAACTAGGGGAGAGATTTGTCATGACCGATAAGACCAACGCCGACGATGTCGCGGCGGTGCAGCGCTGCGAACAAGCTTACAACCGCATCCGCGACGAATTGTCGAAGGTGATCGTCGGCCAGAACGAAGTGATCGAGCAAGTGCTCGTCGCCATGTTCGCCAACGGGCACGCGCTGCTCGAAGGCGTCCCTGGTTTGGCGAAGACGTTGCTCATCTCGTCGCTGGCCAAGTCGCTGCACTTGTCCTTCAAACGCATCCAGTTCACGCCTGACTTGATGCCGAGTGACGTCACCGGCACCGAGGTGATTCAAGAAGATCCCAACACGCGCGAACGCGGTTATCGTTTTTTGCCGGGACCGATCTTCGCGAACCTGCTGCTCGCGGACGAAATCAACCGCACGCCGCCGAAAACTCAAGCGGCCATGCTCGAAGCGATGCAAGAACGCCAGGTTTCGGCCGGCGGTTCCATGCACACGCTCCCCGCGCCGTTCTTCGTCCTGGCCACGCAGAACCCGCTCGAGCAAGAAGGAACCTATCCGCTTCCCGAAGCGCAGCTCGACCGCTTTTTATTGTATGTGAAAGTCAACTACCCCAGCCCGGCGGAAGAATGGGAAGTTGCCCGCCGCGTCACGACCGGTCAACTCGGCGATATCAACGCCGTGATGCACGGGGATGAAATCATCGAGTATCAAAAACTCGTGAGGCGCGTTCCGGTTAGCGATCAGGTTCTGGGCTATGCCTGGGCGCTGGTGCGGGCGTCGCGTCCCGGTCAGGCGGAAGCGCCGGACTTCGTGAATAAGTGGGTCAATTGGGGCGCTGGTCCGCGGGGTGTGCTCACGCTCGTCTCGTGCGCCAAGGCCCGCGCCATTTTGTACGGCCGCTACCATGCCACCGTCGCCGATGTGCAAGCCGTCGCTAAGCCGGCGCTGCGTCATCGCCTGGCCGGCAACTACGCGGCTCAAGCCAACGGCATCAACAGCGAGAAACTGATCGAGATGCTGATGGAAGCGATTCCCGCCGACAAGACGTACGCCAAACCAGCCGCCTAGCGGCAGGCACTCTCGGAGTGCCGTCCGCGAATATTTCCGAAAGCCCTGCCTGTCATGGCCAAATCTGTCCTTTCCCGTTACCTCGACCCCGAAGTCCTCAGCGCGGTGGCCGATCGTCCGATCGACCCGCGCGGGCTGGTCATCGGCAATTTGGCCGGCGCGCATAAGTCGCCGATGGCGGGCTTCGCCGTCGAGTTCGCGGGACATCGTGAGTACGTCCCCGGCGACGATCCCAAGCACGTCGACTGGCGCGTGTATTACACGCGGGATAAGTACTTCGTCAAACAGTACGAACTGGAAACCAACTTCGTCTGCCATTTGATTTTGGATGTCAGCGAGTCGATGCGCTACGGCGAAGGGCGGCAGCAAAAACTGCTCTATGCGTCGCAAGCGGCGACGACGCTCGGCTATTCCATCGTGCGGCAGACCGACAAGGTCTCCTTCGCAACGTTTGACACGCAAGTCCGGGGTTATATTCCCGCCAGTAATTCGATGGATCAGATCGTCCGCATGTCGCACCAACTGGATGAGATCAATCCCGTTGAAAAGACCAACCTGACGGATTGCCTGTTCGACCTGGCGGCGCGGATGGGACGGCGCGAGATCGTCTTTTTGTTCAGCGATTTTTTCGTGGACGACCTGGAAGATCTGGAGCAAGCCATCCAGCGGCTGCGCTACAATCATCACGAAGTGGTCCTCTTCCAAACGCTGCATCACGACGAACTGGCGTTTGAGTTCGACGGCATGATCAAGTTCATCGGGCTGGAAATCCCCGACGAACTGCTCGCCCAACCGGACGACTTGCGCCGCGGCTATTTGGCGGCCTTGAAGCGTTTCAACGACGGGCTCGATGAACTGGCCCAGCGGAACCGCTGTGAGCTCGTCCGCATGGATACCAGCCGCTCGCTGGCCGAAGGCCTGATCGACTATATGAACAAGCGGAGCCTGGTATCGGTGGGCCGTTAGCTTCCCTTGAACGCCAATGCGCCGGTCGCCACATCGGACGCCGGTTTCTCGCAATAGCGCCACGGCATTCAGCCTTCGCAGGGCGTCCGCCGCCGTTAAAGGCTCTCACCACTCCGTTGATTGAGTGTAAGGGGCTTTCGCGACCGTTACGTCGGTTGCCGCCGCTGGCGGGGAGCGTTATATTAAGGTGAATTCAAGTTCCCTAAGCAACTACATCGCTTGGGGAGAAGTTTACGCCGTAATTCCAGTCTCCCGGCAGCGCTCGGCGCGGCAGCTTTAGCGAGTCCCGCAGGCGCGCCCCTTCGCTTTTTCCTGGTTTCGCAGGAACCCACCATGCGCTATTCCTTTCGGTTGGCCGAACTCGTCGGCCACATGCCTGACCCGCGCAAACGCCCAGGCACGATCAAGGAGATCGTCGAACATACCGGCCTTGATCGGCATCAGGTCGCGGCGCTGCTCAAGAACGAAGTCAAATACATTCCGCTCAAAGCCCTGTCGCGGTTGTGCGATTTCCTCGTCGACCGCGGCTACGTCGCAGCGGACGCCTTGCCCGGCGCGCTCTTCTCGGTCGAGCCGGAGAATTTCTGGGAACTGCTCGCGCGCCGCTTGCGGCTGGATCTGTGTGTCGGCGTCCGCCGCGCCGATCCCGGGGAGTGGCCGGAAGGGGCGTGGGTCGTGGCTTCGGATTCGGTTCTGTTGGGTGAGCTTCTCAACGGCGTCTCGACGCTGGGCGGCACCCGGCACCACCGGATCGCCGGAGGCGAGAACGGCAATCGGGCCATTTCGTCCGCTCCCCATCCCGAACATCTCAAGCAGTCGCTCGTGTGGAGTCCCGGCCAAGGGACGCGCGAAGAAGTGCATGAGCGCGCGCGGGAAGTCTACGACGATTTTTCCAAAAACGTTGGCGACAAAGCGCTCGTGTGTCTGGGGTCGATCAAGAGCAACCCGGTGGTCGAACTGCTATTCGCCGAGGCGTTCGGCGCTGAGCCTTTCAAGTCTCAGGACGATTGCGCGAGTCCCAAGAAACGGGCGTGCCCGTTCTTCCTCCGCTATCGCAATGACGATCCGCATCCCGATTCGTGCGCCGGCGGCACGCGGCTTTCGAAAAGCACGCCGAGCGAAGAGCCCGGGCTGTATTATGAAACGGCCAATGGAACCTGGGCCCACTGCAATTGGGACGCTCCTGAGCACGATGCGGCGCTAGTGTTTTACGTGCATCGCGAGTCGCAAGGTCGGCTCGAAATGGCGCTCAGCGGCTTCTCGGGACGCGCCACGCGGCAACTCGCCAAGACGCTGGCGACCCGCGCGGAAGATTTCTGGCCGCCGGTCTACGAAGGGCACGGCATGCAAATTGGCGCGTTCATCGTGCAGTACACCTTTCCCTCGCCGGCCGATCAAATGCAGGATTTGCTCCGCACGGACATCATCGCGACCACCAAGATCATTCCGCTGGATGGCGAAGTCATCGAACGCCGCATGGAACAACACCTGCTCGGAACCATGGAGAAATAGCGCATGGATCTGCAAGGCAAAGTCGCGCTCGTCACCGGCGGAAGCCAGGGGATCGGCGCAGCGATTGTGGCCGCGTTGGCCGAGCGCGGGGCGGCCATCGCCATTGCGGCGCGGCACGTGGATGGTCCGGCCCAAAATGTGCAAGCCGCCGTCGCAGCCGGCGGCCAAAAATGCCTGCTCCTGGCCGCGGATTTGGTGAAGCCGGAAGATTGCGCGTTTGTCGTGGATCAGACGGTGCGCGAACTGGGGCGGCTCGACGTGCTCGTGCATAACGCAGGCGGACCGAGCATCGGCAAAGTCGAGGATGTTACCGCCGAGCAGTGGCTCGACACGATGGCGCTCCACGTCAACGCGAACTTTTTTCTCGCCAAGGCGGCGCTGCCGCACTTGCGCAACAGCGGCGGCGGATGCATCATCACCGTCAGCAGCACCGCCGGCATTCGCGGCGTTTCGGGGGCGATTGCCTATGCCACGGCCAAGGGCGCGCTGCCGCAATTCACGCGGAGTTTGGCGAAGGATCTCGCGGACGACAACATCCGCGTCAACTGCGTCGCCCCCGGCGTCATTACCACGCGGTTTCACGATTCGCTCCTCGCCGAGCGCCGCAAATACAATTGCGAGCACCGCATTCCGCTCCATCGTGAAGGTCGTCCCGACGAAGTCGGCCACGCCGTCGCGTTTCTCATCGAGAATGACTACATCACCGGCGAGACGATCGTGATCGACGGTGGGCTATCGAGCCGGATCACCGGGTAGGTTTCGCTGTTTGATCATGGCGAGTTGCTTTTGACCGGTGCATTGAAAATCGGCGCTCGACTCCGGCCCCAGCATCGCGTGCGCTCCCCTCAAATTCGCCCAGGGCATTGGTTGAATTTGCCGCGTTGGACCTCGCCTTCGGGCCGTGTTGCCTGGGATTCTATAGAATATCTCCGTTGTTCTACAGAATTTGCTTGCCCAGGGCGGCAGGATTTGCGATAAACGCGGCAGTTGAGTTATATCCCGTTTACCCCCGCCGCATCTCCCACCCACCCGTCGCGGCAGGCGAGTCCTGTCTTTGTGTCCGCATCCTTCGTTGCCGGTTTCATGTCTGCGATTGTTTCCAACCGTTCTCCGATTAGCCACGGCCTCCGGCGGCAAGCGATTATTGAATCGCTGCTGTCGGATGTGATGCACGGGCGTCTCCGTCCGGGGCAGCATCTGGTGACGCAGGAGCTTGCGGAGCGTTACGGAACCAGCCACACGCCGATTCGTGAAGCGCTGATCGCCCTCGAAGGCGTCGGCATGATTAACTTGCTTCCCAACCGGGGCGCGACGGTGCGGCGTGTGACGACGCAGGATATTCGCGAAATCTGTCAGGTGCGTCGCGTTTTGGAATGCGAGGCGGTGCGCAGTGCGTGCGGGCGAATCGAGCTTGCCCAGCTACAGGCGCTGCGCGAGGCGTTTGACAAACTGAATGCCTCTGGCGGTCACTCGCTGAGCACGTTCATTCAGGAGGCGCGGGATTGTGATAGCCAGTTGCACGATTTGATCGCCGCCTCGTGCGATAATCAGATCTTGGCTGGCGAGCTCAACCGCTTGAAGCTCTTGTTCCGTGCTTGCCGTGATGTCGCCTGGGAGCACGATAAGTCGCGCAACGATTATCGTCGGTTGGCGGAAGAAGCCCGCGAGCACCTGGCGATTATCGACGCGCTCCTGGCGTGCGACGCCCGCGCTGCGAGCCGGGCGATGTCTGCGCATATTCGTTCCGGTATGAACTATTGGAGTCGCGCGGTGCCCGCTTCCGCCGATGCGAAAGCGGCCGTTTCCACTTCAAAATCATCCAAATCACAATCGGCCCCTGCCGCTGAGGGCTACCCGTCGGCTCGCCCTCGAATCAACTAACGGAGTTCGTTACGATGAAACGTCTTCACTTGCTTCTCTGCGTCTGCTCATGGCTCGCACTTAGCAGCCTGCCGGCAACGATCACGGCCGCGGAGCCAGAGGCGCCGCGCTACAATCGCGATGTGCGTCCGATTCTGATGGACAACTGCTTCGCCTGTCACGGCGCCGATAGCGCTTCCCGCAAAGCGGACTTGCGTTTGGACAAGCGCGAGGCGGCAATGGAAATGGATGCGATTGTCCCTGGCAAACCGGACGATAGTGAAGCACTCCGCCGCATCCTCTCGGACGATCCCGATGAGCAGATGCCGCCGCCAGAGACGAAGAAATCGCTCACGGCCGCCCAGAAGGAAACGCTTCGCAAGTGGATCGCCAGCGGCGCCCAGTACGAAGCGCATTGGTCGCTCATTCCGCCGGTGCGTCCCGCCGTTCCCGCAGTTAAGAATCAAGCCTGGGTGCGGAATCCCATCGACGCGTTCGTCCTGCAGAAGCTGGAAGCCAAAGGTCTGGCTCCCGCGCCGGAGGCCGACCGCCACACGCTCGCGCGCCGCTTGAGCCTCGACCTGACCGGCCTGCCGCCAAAGCCGCAGGATGTGCAGGAGTTCGTCAACGATCAAGCTCCTGACGCTTACGAGAAGTACGTCGATAAACTTTTGGCGTCGCAACAGTGGGGCGAGCATCGCGCGCGGTACTGGCTCGACGCCGCCCGCTACGCCGATACGCACGGCATTCACTTCGATAACTACCGCGAAATCTGGGCCTATCGCGATTGGGTCATCAACGCCTTCAATCGCAACCTCCCGTTCGATCAATTCACGATCGAGCAACTTGCTGGCGACTTGCTCCCGAATGCAACGCTCGATCAGAAGATCGCTTCCGGCTTCAACCGCTGCAATATCACGACCAATGAAGGGGGCATCATCGACGAAGAATACCTGGTGCTCTACACGCGCGATCGCACGGAGACCTTTGGCCAGGTCTGGCTCGGCTCCACGGTGGGTTGCGCCGTTTGCCACGATCATAAGTTTGATCCGCTTTCGCAGCGCGAGTTCTACGAATTGGCTGCGTTTTTCAATAACACGACGCAAGGAGCGCGGGACGGAAACGTTCCCAATACGCCGCCCATCGTACAAGCGCCGCTGCCGCAAGATCGCGCGCGCCTCGTGCAATTGGCGGAATTGATTCCCCAGGCCAGGCAGCAACAGGAAGCGCGGCGCGCGGCGGCGCGCGGCGAGTTTGACAATTGGCTGGCCTCCGCTGCGCCAACGACGCTGGAAACGACGATTCCGACTGCGGGGCTGTATGTTCATGTGCCGCTCAGCGTTGGCGACGGGCGAGTCGCGCAATTGCAGGTCGATGGCAAAGCGCGCGAAGTGCCGCTGGCGCAAAATGTGACATGGAAAGCGGGGCCCAGCGGCGCCAGCGCCATTGAAGTGCAAGGTCAGGCCGTGGAAGTGGCCGATGTTGGCGACTTCGAACGGGACGGGGCTTTCTCCTACTCGGCGTGGATCAAGCTGCCTGCGAGTGATGCCTCCGGCGCGATTTGCGCCCGCATGAATCGAGATCAAGGCTATCGCGGGTGGGATTTTTGGGTGCAACGCCGGCAAGTGGGGACGCACATCATCAGTACCTGGCCGGGGAATGCGCTGAAAGTCGTAGGCAAGAATCAGATTCCCGCCAACGAGTGGACGCACGTCGCCGTGACCTACGATGGCTCCTCAACCGCGGCCGGAGTACGGATTTACTACAACGGCCAGCTTCAAGAAAACGTGATCGAAGCGAATCAACTGTCGGCCACGATCAAGGTCGATGTTCCCTGGAAGATTGGCCAGCGCCACAACAGTGACCCGTTCAGCGGGCAACTCCACGATCTACGCTTGTATCGCCGGGCGCTTAGCGATGGTGAAGTCAGTTCACTCGCGCAGGTCACGCGCTATAGCGAATTGCTGGCCAAGCCGGCCGACCAGCGCACCGCGGCTGAAAAAGACGAGTTGTACGGTTGGTGGCTCTCGTCGCTCGACAAAGAATATCAATCCCGAGGCCAAGAGGCGCAGCAGCTTCAACAGGAACAAGCTGCGATCCTGGCGCGCGGCACGATCGCGCACATCATGAACGAGCGCGAACAAATGCCGGAAGCGTTCGTACTCAATCGGGGCGAATACGATCAGCGTCTCGATCAAGTGAGCGCGAAGACGCCGGCGTTTCTGCCGCCGATGCCTGAGACCCTGCCGCATAACCGGTTGGGTCTGGCGAAGTGGGTGCTCAGCCCGGAGCAACCGCTCACGGCGCGCGTCACCGTCAATCGCTTTTGGCAACAAGTGTTTGGGGCTGGTCTCGTGTCGCCCCCTGGCGACTTCGGCGTTACTGGCCAACTGCCATCGCATCCGGAGTTGCTCGACTGGCTGGCGGTGGAGTTCCGGGAACAAGCGTGGGATGTGAAGGCGTTCTTCAAGATGCTCGTCATGTCCGCGACCTATCGACAGGCCGCAACGGTCACGCCTGAGAAACTCGAATTGGACCTGCAAAACGTGCTCCTCTCGCGCGGGCCGCGTTTTCGGATGGACGCGGAAATGGTTCGCGACTATGCACTGGCCGCGAGCGGGCTGTTAGTGCCCAAGCTTGGCGGGCCAAGCGTGAAACCGTATCAACCGGAGGGAGTGTGGGAAGCCGTGGCGATGATCGGCAGCAACACCCGTGATTACAAACAAGATTCCGGCGATGCGCTGTATCGCCGCAGTATGTACACGTTTTGGAAGCGAAGCGCGCCGCCGGCTTCGATGGATATTTTCAACGCGCCCAGTCGCGAGACATGCGTGGTTCGCCGCGACCGCACCAACACACCGCTGCAAGCCCTGGTGACGCTCAACGACCCGCAGTTTATCGAAGCCGCGCGACATTTGGCACAGCGTGCGTTGCAAGAAGGGGGCGCGCAGGATGAGGATCGCTTCGACTTCATCGCGCAGCGATTGCTAGCGCGTTCGCTGCAGCCGGCCGAAGTCGAGATTGTCAAAAAGTCGCTCGCTGATTTGGCGGCGTATTACACCAGCCATGCCGAAAATGCCGGCCGACTCATTACCGTCGGCGAGTCCAAACCAGACGCCGCGCTGGACGCCGGGCAACTCGCCGCGTGGACCATGCTAGTCAATGAACTACTTAACTTGG
>CAUJKE010000230.1 GCA_963205385.1 Planctomycetota bacterium
AAATAACGTTCTGGGCTTGTGTATACGAAAGTCGCGACTTGCGTGACATCTGGATGCCGATCTGTGGCTGGCCCCAAATGAATTCCCGGACCCCATCCAGCTCGTCTGGATGGTGAACCAGATGGTGAGCTAACTGCGTTGCCGCTTCGCATTTCTTAGACCCCATCCGCCTCGTGCGGATGGTGAATAAGTTCCTTGGCTGAAGATCGCCGCGTGGCGCCGGTAGCCCACAGGACTTCTTCACCATCGGGGCGAGCCCGATGGGGTCGTGATGTTGGTGCGGCTCGCTACTAGCTCACCAGCTCGCTCACCATCCGCACGAGGCGGATGGGGTCGTGATTTGATCGATCGCCCCTAATCCACCGCCTCCACGCACTTGGGGTCGTCGTTGCGAACATTGTTGACGTGCGTGCTGACCGGATCCACCGTCATCTCAGGCGAATCGTGAGGGGCCAGCAGGGCTTGCAACTGATCCTTGTCGCTGTGTTCGACATCGAGCCACGTGTCATAATCGGCGGCGTCTAAAATGACCGGCATGCGGTCGTGGATCGGAGTTGTTAGCTCGTTGGCGTCGGTGGTGATGATCGTGACGCTTTCGAGCGGCGGGCCGGCCCCTTTGCTCCACACCTCCCACAGACCCGCGAACGCAAAAGGACGCTCGTCTCGGCGGCGAAAATAGTATGGCTGCTTCGCCTTGCCTTCTCGCTTCCATTCGTAGTAGCCATCGGCGAGCACCAGGCAGCGGCGGCGCTTGAACGCAGCGCGAAAGGACGGCTTCTCCGCGACGCCATCCGCGCGGGCATTGATCATCCGATTGCCAATCTTGGGATCGTCCGCCCACGAAGGGACCAGACCCCAGTGCAACTTCACCGCTTCGCGCTCGTCGCTGCTGGGCGCATGCCGCACGCACAAGAGGGGCTGCGTGGGGGCGATGTTGTAGCGCGGCGACCAGTCAGGAACTGCATCCAGCAAGAACTGCTGCAACAACACGTTCTGCGGCGTTTTGAGCGTAAATCTTCCACACATGGGCAGGCTCGCGAGCGACATCGTCAAGGGAATCGTAAGCCGCGCATTATCGACTGCCGCACGACATTGAGCCAGATGGAGACCTCACGCTCACTCGTGCACCCACTCACTACTTACTCACACACAAAGATCCAACCGTTCGCGCGCAAATTGCCCAAAAACCACGGGCAGCGGAGGGCGTGCCAGCGGCCGGGGTCGAGGAAGACCTGGTCGATGATGCGAAAGCCGGCGCGACGAAGTTCGTGGCGCATTTCACGATAAGTGAAGACATGCAAGAACATGTTGTTCACGCCGCGGTAAAAGAAGAATTTATCGCCATACTCGACATCGCGGCGAAAGGTCGCCCGCAACAGGTTGCGCGTCAACCACCAAGGCCCGCCGGGATCGTAGAGGTTGAACCAATAGTTGTGGACGTGAATCACGAACTTGCCGCCGGGGCGAAGGATGCGCCGCGCGTGGCGCAGCGCGCGTTGGCGGTTCTCGCGGCCGCGAATCATTCCCAGTGTCGAAAAGAGGGACAGGCCATAATCGACGGAGCTATCGGCCAGGCCGTCGAGTTCGACGAGATTCGCTTGCACGCAGGTAATTTCGAGCCCTTCGCGCTCGACTTTTTCGCGGACGATGCGAAGCATCGGTTCGGAGAGGTCGATCGCCAGTCCGCGAAAGCCGCGGCGCACGAGCGGCACGAGAGCCCGCGCGGTGCCGCAACCCAAGTCGGCCACGAGTCCCGGAGTCACAAAATGGCGACGAATAATCGCCTCGTCGAGCTCAAACAGTTTGTGCTCGGAAAAGTAGACGTCGTAGTCGGCCGCGATGTGCTCCGTATGGGCGTAATCCCATAGCCCGCGCGTGACGCCGGGGGGAAGTTGCCAGGTGGGGCGGCTGGTTTCAAGCATAAAGACGAGAAGTGAGGAGAATTTCGGCACGAAAAAGGAGCGGCTTACCGCCGGCTACCGTCGCAGAAACCTCCGCAGCAGACAAACGCTGGCGTGATCTTTGCCGCAAACCGGCGTCGCTGGTCGTCGTGCGGCAGCCAGGACGGGACCGGTCATTGTTGCCGATTTCCGACCTAAGTATAATTCGCTACTTGCCTTGAGCACAGCCAGGCCGATAGGATCATGCGCCCTGGGGCGTGTCATTGGTTGCGGTGCTCAAAGGCAGGCTTTTACACAATAACCGAGCACTTGGCCGGCGAGCGGCGTTTTCGCCTCCCTTCCCAGGCTCGCGACAGGCGGCGGAAACTGGCCCCCTTGGTCGCGGTCACGGCGCTGGTTGAGCGTTCGAAATTGATCGCGGATGGCATCCGCACCAGACGGAGCTGGGCCTTTCGTGGGTCTCGCGTCCGTATCCCACTCCGAGTCATTTTGCAGGAGAACAGTCGTGGCAATTCGCGTTGGCATTAATGGATTTGGTCGCATCGGCCGGTTGACGTTCCGCATCATGCTGGAGCGTAAGGGCCAGTTCGAGATCGTCGGTATCAACGACCTCACCAGTACCTCGATGCTGGCGACGCTGCTGAAGTACGACAGCGTTCACGGTCGCTTTGGACTGAAGGTGGAACACGACGAAAACAATCTGATCGTCGACGGGCAGAAGATTCCGGTCACGAAGATCAAGAACCCTGCGGAACTTCCCTGGGGCGAGCACAAGACCGATGTGGTGATCGAGAGCACCGGCATCTTCACCTCCCGCGCGACCGACGCCAAACCTGGTTACGATACGCACCTCAAGGCTGGCGCCAAGAAGGTCGTGCTTAGCGCTCCCGCCAAGGACGGGGCGGATCTCACCGTGGTGCTAGGCGTCAACGACGACAAGATCACGGCCGACATGAAGTGCATCAGCAACGCCAGTTGCACCACCAACTGCCTGGCGCCGGTCGCCAAGGTGCTGCACGAATCGTTCGGCATCGAGTCAGGCTTGATGACCACGGTGCACGCTTACACCAACGATCAGCGCGTGCAGGACTTGCCGCACGACGATCCGTACCGCGCCCGCGCTTGCGCCATCAACATCATCCCCAGCACCACTGGGGCCGCGAAGGCTGTGGGTCTTGTGCTGCCGGCCCTCAAAGGCAAGCTGACAGGCTTCGCGCTGCGGGTGCCGGTCGCGACCGGGAGCGTGGTCGACTTGACGGCGAACCTCGCGAAGGAAGTAACCGCCGCCGACATCAACAATGCGATGAAAGCGGCCGCGGAAGGCCCGCTCAAGGGGATTCTCGGCTACAGCGAAGACCCGCTCGTCTCGACCGACATCATTGACGACGACCGCAGCTCGATTTTTGTCGGCGATTGGACCACGGTCCTCGGCGACAAGGGCAAGTTCGTCAAGGTGATGAGCTGGTACGACAACGAATGGGGTTATAGCTGCCGCACGGCCGACCTGGTCGCCAAGATCGGCAAGATGTAACGGCCGGCCCTGAATAGGTTTCACTGAAAGCCGCGGCGCTCTGCGTCGCGGTTTTTTTGTGGTCTGGCGCCTGGTGAATCGGGTCCGTTTGTAACGATTATTCCGCCCAGCGCGAGGCGCGCTTTCCGCCGGACCGGGTTGTAGCGAATAGGCCGTTCCGAGTTTGCAGCATTGGCCGATTATCGCGCAGATTTCGCTCAGCGCTGGCTGGCGCTGGGGACGATTTGTCTTTACGACTCTCGGCCCGATCCACGGTCGTGGCAGCGACGTCGAACCTGTTGGCTTCCCGGCGCCCTTCGCACGGCCCGCCGCGAACGCCAAGGTTGCCTCGCAGGCTGCGGTTGCGGCCTCGCTTCATGTCACGGATGGACCATGAAACGCACTGTTGCGCACCAGATAATTCGCTGGGGGCTTGTAGCCACGGGATCGTGGCTCGCCTGCGCCGCCGGATATTACGGCTTGCGGAGCAACTGCGAGCTCGTGCCGGACGCTCAGGCTGAAGGCTTGCAGCGCGTGAATGAACTGCCGCGGCTGCTGGCCTTGCCGCAAGATGTGGTGCCGGTGGCGCTCGACTTCGTCCCGCCGGTGCCTGAGGTTGGCTACGGTCCGACGGAATCTATTCGCACCCACCGCATCCCGGCTCCCGTGACCGTGGACGCTGGGCCGCGCCCCTTGGCGGCGGAACCGCAGCCACAGGGGTTCTATGGCGCGCCGCAAGCAAGACCATCGATCACGCGCTTGCCGGCAGTGACTCCACCGCCGCCGGTTCAAGCGCCGCCAATCCAAGCGCCGCCAATCCAAGAGCCGCCAGCTCAAGCGCCGCGTCGCACTTCGTCGTTCGTCCCCGTCGCGACGGAGGCTGAACCGCAGGGCTCGTTTCCGCTGTTGATCGATCGGCTCGAGGACTCGCCACGGGCGACGCCGGAGTCGAGTCCCGCGCCGCCGCGCGTGGCTTCACTGCCGCCGCGCGTCGAGTTAGCGCCGCCAGGATCAGCACCGCCAGGATCAGCGCCTGTTACGGCCCCGCCGCGTGCTTCGTCCCCGGCGCAGGATGCACCGCTGCAGGCGGTTAACGAACGGGCGACGGCGTTGGTCGCGCATGGCACGTCGCTCGCCGATCGCGGCGCTCTCTTTACGGCCCGCGCGGAGTTTATCCAAGCACTGCGGATGGTCACGCAAGCACTCGATGCGCAGCAGGCGACGACGGCGCATAGTCAGGCGCTTGCGGATGGGCTGCGCGCGCTCGCGGAAGCGGCCGACTTCTCCCCGGGGGGCTCGCAGCTCGAAGCGGATCTCGATTTGCAAAGCATCATCGCGGGACATCGCACGGCGATATTGAAGGATGTTGCGCCCCAGTCGCTCACGTCGCTCGTGGCGTTGCAACGCTATTATGCCTTTGCGCAGGAGCGACTGTCCGCCGCGTGCGGCCGCGAACCGGCGGCGTCGCAGGCCTTGTATGGACTAGGCAAGCTCACGACGGTGATGGCGCAGCGCTCGCCGGAGGCGCGACGAATGCACGGACCGCAAGCGATGGCCTATTATCAGGCGGCGCTCGCGGTTGATAGCGGCAACGCGCTCGCCGCGCAGGAACTCGGGGCGATGCTGGCTCAATTCGGGCAATGGCAGGAAGCCAGGCAAGCGCTATTGCACGGCCTGGCCATCTCCGCGACGCCTGCCGCGTGGCACAATTTGGCGGTCGTTCACGATCGTCTCGGCGAGGCCGACCTGGCGACCAAAGCCCGCTACGAAATGCAACTCGCTAAACGCAGCACCGGCCTGCCGCTGGGTGCTGCCCCGCGCGTGCAATGGCTCGACCCCGACACATTCGCGCAAGCTTCGCCTGAGAACATGCGGCGTGGTGACAGCCCCGCGACTGCTCCGGCGGCCGCTCCCGTCCAACCGGCGCCCCGAGCCGCGCGCTCGGGGAGTAGCCTGTGGAACAACCCGTGGCTGAAATAATACCGGGAAGGAATCTCATGCGTCACGGATGGACCCATCTCCGCGTTGGTTTGCTGCTCTTGGCGACTTCGGCGCTGCTATTTGCCGCCCAAGCGATTGCACAGCGCGCGGTTCAGAGCGGCGCGGCAAGCGTTGAAGCACGCGCCGCGAACGTTCAAGCCCCCCTCGTTCCCGCAGTCGCCTGCGCGCCGCCCGCCGACGTTGTCCGCTGCCAATACACGGCCCCCTGTGCAGGCTGCGAACCGAAGACGATGTACGGCGTGGATTGCAGCGATGGCGCGTGTGGTCCTGGCTGTGGCGAGGCGCAGTGGGATGCGTGGCGGCCGATCCCGTGGGAAGTTTTCGCCCAAGGCGAATATATTGGTCCGCATCGTCCCAAGCATGTGCCTGAATATCGCTTGCGGGTCGACGATCAGTTGCAATTCGTCTATCGCTTGACGCGCGAGGAGTCGTCGCAGCCGTATGAGCTCAACGTCGGCGATACGATCCGCGTCGAATCGCTGACCGACGCCAATCTCGACCGCGAGCTGGTCGTGCAGCCTGATGGCAGCATCACGCTGCGGCTGCTGGGGCAGGTCCGCGCGGCCGACCGGACGATTGAAGGGCTGCGCGAAGTGCTGGAAAATGCCTACAAGCGATTCTATAAGGTTCCCGCGATCACCGTGACGCCGCTCAAGGTCAACACACGCCTGGAAGACTTGCGCGCCGCGGTCGACGCGCGGGCCGGCGTTGGCGGGCAAACGCGCGATGCCCGCATCACGCCGGAAGGGACGATCCAACTCCCCGGCATTGGTTCCGTTCCCGCGCAGGGGCTCACGCTGGATGAGCTCAAACGCGAGATCGACGAACGCTACGCGCAGTTCGTCGGCGGGATTGAAGTCACCCCGGTGCTGACGCAACGGGCGCCGCGGTATGTGTATGTCGTCGGTGAAGTCCGCGACCCGGGGCGTTTCACGCTGGAAGGGCCGACCACGGTCATGCAATCCATCGCGCTCGCCAAAGGCTGGAACAACGGCGGCAATTTGCGTGAGATCGTGGTGTTTCGCCGGGGGGAAAACTGGGAACTGCTCGCCACGCGGCTCGATATGCGCGGAGCGCTGATCGGCAAGCGGCCTTGCCCGGCTGATGAAGTCTGGTTGCGCGATAGCGATATTGTGGTGGTGCCCAAGAGCGCCATTCTGCTCGCGGACGACTTCATCGAACTCGTGTTCACCCGCGGCCTTTATGGCGTCGTGCCGTTCAATGCGTCGTACAGCTACACGCACAACTCGATCGTACCGTACTAACTGTCTGGCGGAAAACTTCAGCGCGGCGCGCCGATGCAAAACAAGTGCTCCTCGCCGCGGAGGAAAATCTCCCCTTGGCTAATCGCCGGTGAAGCGTAGATGTATTCGCCGAGCGGATTCTCGGCGACAACTTCCAGCTTCGCTCCCGGGCGCACGACTTTGCAAATGCCGTCATCGGCCAGGAAATAGACCAGGCCGCCGGCCTGCACGAGCGACGCGCTGTAATGCTTGCCGAGTCGCTCCATCCAGTGGCGCTCGCCGCTGTTCGCGGTAAAGCAACTCGCGATCCCTTCATCGCTGGCCAAGAGGAAGTAATCGCCGGACATCACAGGCGACGGGACATAGCTGCAGGCTTTGGTCGTTCGCCATTTGATGTGGGTGTCGGTCACGTCGCCGGAACCGGTCGGATCGATCGCCAGGATATGCCGCTCAGGAAAACCGGCGGTGAGAAAGACGTACTCGCCGTTGTCGACGAGCGAGGCGACGAACTGCTCGGTCGGTCCGTCGATGTGCCAATGCGGTTGGCCGGTGCGCGGGTCAAGGCTCGTGACGCACTTCGATCCGGAGAAGATCATCTGCGTGCGGCCGCCGATGTCGCGAATGATCGGCGTGCAATAACTGCGGGTCTTGTTCACCCGCGCGAACCGCCAGACTTCTTCGCCAGAATCCTTATTCAGCGCGACGATGTAGGCGTCCCCATCGTGATCGCCGTTGATGATGACGAGGTCTTCAAACAGCACCGGCGACGTGCAAAAGCCATGCACGCTGGAAAAACGCCCGGGACGGACCAGCCACTTTTGCTGGCCGGCGAAGTCGTAGGCGGCCACGACTAAATCGCCGGGAGCGAGGTTTTCGTCATCTGGGGCGAGAAACGTCGCGTAGACGAGTTTGCCGTCGGTCGCCGGCGTGCCGCTGGCGAAACTGTTGAGGTTGTGCTTCTTTTCCAGCGGCGCCTTGATGACCACCTGTTGCCACAGCGTCTTGCCGGTCTGGCGATCCAGGCAGGTCAGCACGCGCTCTTCGCTTTCCCGCACGCACGCTGTAAGCCAGATGCGATCCGCCCACACGATGGGCGAGCTGTGGCCATTGCCAGGAACCGGCACTTTCCAGAGGACGTGCTCGCCGGTCTCGCCGTTCCAGGTGGTGGGAACCTGCCGCTCCGCGCTGCTGCCATCCCCGCGCGGCCCGCGCCACGCCGGCCAATTCTCGGCGCTGGCCGTGGCGGAAAGAAGAATCAACAGGAGCAGGCTTGCCAGAAGTCGCATCGCGGAAACTCGCAGGGCGAGAAAAAGTGTGGGAATACCGTCGCTTGATTGTAGTCGAACGGCCCCCGGCAATGTAAACGCACCCGGCAAGACGCTGTGGCCACAGGCAAGCGTTCGCCCGTTCCAGCGGCTATTCCAAAATGCACCGCAGTCCCACGGCATCATCCTGCAATTTGACATCGCCGGGGATGCGATAGCTGGTGGTGCAGCGCTGAGGCTTGTCTTTCCAACTCCCGCCGCGCAAGACGCGGGCTAATTTCATGTCGGCATCGGCGACGATCCAGGCGCGGCCGTCGGTTGGCGCGCCGGTGTAATCCTTGTGCCACGTATCCGCGCACCATTCCCAGAGGTAGCCGTGCATGTCGTACAGCCCCCACGCATTGGGCTTCTTCGCGCCGACCGGCGGGTCGTTGCCAGCCGCGTTGCCTGCGTGCCAGGCGTAGTCGTCGAGCTTGTTCGCGTCCTCCCCAAACGAGAATGCCGTTTTGCTGCCGGCGCGGGCACAATACTCCCACTCGGCTTCGCTGGGGAGACGGATCGCTTGTTGGGGGGTGATGAGCTTCGCCGCGCGCATGAGTTCCGTCGCTTTCACACAAAACGCTTCCGCTTCGGCAAACGATAGCATCTCGACAGAGTTCCGTTCGCCCTGCCAGCGACTGGGGTTCTCACCCATCACGGCGGCCCACAAGTCTTGCGGCACTTCGTACTTCGCGATGGCGAAGTTGTACTGGAAGGTCACCTCGCGCACAGGCTGCTCGGCGGCGGTTCCCCCTTCGGCCCGGCCCATGATAAAACGGGCGGGGAACCCGGCCTGCCCCGGCGTGACTGCGACAAACTCGTCGCGGAAGGTTTTCAGTAGCGCCAGTTGTTCCGGCGTCGGATCGGCCGCCACTACAGCCAGGCAGCAGAGCAGTGCATGCATAACGACTTCCCTTTACTTCTTAAACTGCGCCACCTGCTCCGCAATCCAGGCTTCGAGTTCGGCGAAGTCGACGGGCGGCAAATGGCACAGGTCGGGGCGGAGCTTGACGGCGCCTTTGATGTAGACGTGGGTGATGTCGTGCTGGGGCAGATCGGTGTTCCAGTTGATAAGCACCCGAATGCACCGCCGCAGCGAGCCGGGCACGTCGAGTTCGTGCATGCACAATAGCGGCACTTCGAGCCAGCCGAGCTGGCGCGCGGCCAGGGCGGGAAACTCGGCGTTCAAATCGGTCGTGGTGCTAAAAATCGCGCTCCCCACATCTTGCGGGTCGATCTCGTTGAGGCGAATCATGAGCGCGAGAAGTTGCCGCGTGGCGGTCAAAATTTCGTCGCGTGTATCGGCTTCCACGGTTGTCGCCCCGCGCACGCCCCGGCAAAACATGGTGAATTCCTCGTGAGAAAACTGCGGCCGCTGCTCGATAACATAAGCCGCATCGGCCTGATTGGCCATTGTGTGACGGGGATGAACTTCGAGATTTCTGCCAAGGCGGCCGGGCACTACGGCCTTGTGGCTGCAAAACTTTGTCGAAATCCGCTGTTTTGCGGCCGGTTTCTCGCGTCCGACGAAGAATTTCCGAAATTCGGCGCGGGGCCCCTTTGCGTTTGAACCAACCGCGGTTACATTACGTAACTCGGAACTGAGGGTTGGAGACAGCAGTGAGGTTCAGGGGCCAGCACAGCTTGGCGACTGAACGAATTGCAGTTTGAAAGCCCTCCGCTGCGAACGACCGGCGAGAACTTTTCCAAAAAGATTTTTGCCGCGGCCGTTGACAGTCGAAAATGTTTCGGTATGATAGGACGCTCCCCTGACGAAGTAACGAGGCTCGCCTCGTGCTCTGAGTCGCGGGGGGGCAACAGTTAGATCTTTGACAATTTGGTAGTGAATCCTCTCGTGCATTTTAGCATGAGACTGTGGTCAGAATTGGCTATAGTCGCATGTTGTTGAGATGTCCCGCAAGGGACAGTTCAGCAGTTTTGCACAAAAAAGACAAGCTTGATCAGCTCGATCGAAAACTTGCTCATAATCATCGGGGGACGCAAGTTCCTCGGTGGTAAGCATAAATTTTTTGAAGGGTTTGATTCTGGCTCAGAATGAACGTTGGCGGCATGGATTAGGCATGCAAGTCGCGCGATAAATGTAGCAATACATGGAAAGCGGCGAAAGGGACAGTAAAGCGTGGGTATCTACCTCGGGGTCTAGGATAGCGGCGGGAAACTGCCGGTAATACTGGATAACCTCCCCGGAGCAAAGGTGTGATTCCGCCCGGAGATGGGCCCACGTGCTATTAGCTAGTTGGCGGGGTAATGGCCCACCAAGGCAAAGATGGCTAGCGGGTGTGAGAGCACGACCCGCGTCACTGGGACTGAGACACTGCCCAGACACCTACGGGTGGCTGCAGTCGAGAATCTTCGGCAATGGGCGAAAGCCTGACCGAGCGATGCCGCGTGCGGGATGAAGGCCCTTGGGTTGTAAACCGCTGTCGAGGGGGATGAAATTCTGGTGGGTACTCCCACCAGATTGACAGATCCCTGGAGGAAGGGTGGGCTAAGTTCGTGCCAGCAGCCGCGGTAAGACGAACCACCCGAACGTTATTCGGAATCACTGGGCTTAAAGAGTGCGTAGGCGGCCTTGAAAGTTAGGTGTGAAATCCCACAGCTCAACTGTGGAACTGCGCTTAAAACTATGAGGCTAGAGGGATATAGGGGTGAGCGGAACTGATGGTGGAGCGGTGAAATGCGTTGATATCATCAGGAACACCGGCGGCGAAGGCGGCTCACTGGGTATCTTCTGACGCTGAGGTACGAAAGCTAGGGGAGCGAACGGGATTAGATACCCCGGTAGTCCTAGCTGTAAACGATGAGCACTAGATCGAGGGACTGCACAGTTTCTCGGTCGTAGCGAAAGTGTTAAGTGCTCCGCCTGGGGAGTATGGTCGCAAGGCTGAAACTCAAAGAAATTGACGGGGGCTCACACAAGCGGTGGAGGATGTGGCTTAATTCGAGGCTACGCGAAGAACCTTATCCTGGTCTTGACATGTTTTAGAACCCTCTCGAAAGTGAGGGGTGCCCGCAAGGGAGCTATTGCACAGGTGCTGCATGGCTGTCGTCAGCTCGTGTCGTGAGATGTCGGGTTAAGTCCCTTAACGAGCGAAACCCTTGTCACTAGTTGCCAGCGAGTAATGTCGGGGACTCTAGTGAGACTGCCGGTGTTAAACCGGAGGAAGGTGGGGATGACGTCAAGTCCTCATGGCCCTTATGACCAGGGCTGCACACGTCCTACAATGGCGCGTACAAAGCGATGCAAACTCGTGAGAGCCAGCAAATCGCATAAAGCGCGCCTCAGTTCGGATTGCAGGCTGCAACTCGCCTGCATGAAGCTGGAATCGCTAGTAATCGCGGGTCAGCACACCGCGGTGAATGTGTTCCTGAGCCTTGTACACACCGCCCGTCAAGCCACGAAAGTGGGGGGCGCCCAACAGCGCTGCCGTAACCCGCAAGGGAGCAAGGCGCCTAAGGCGAACTCCGCGATTGGGACTAAGTCGTAACAAGGTAGCCGTAGGGGAACCTGCGGCTGGATCACCTCCTTTCTAAAGGATAATCCAATTGCTCATGGCGACATGAACAATTGCATTGTGCACACAGTCCTCATGCTACATGAGAGGGTCGGGAAACCGACTAACTACCAAATTGAATCGATAAGCCCGTTCCGGGGATAGCCAACCGGAACGGGTTTTTTATTTCTTGTCGCCGCAACTGCGATTGCCTCCCTCCGCCGCGATTCTCTATAAATCCGGCAACCTTTCCCACCACGAAGGAGCGCGACCCATGCGGATTCGATTTGTCTTGAGCATGCTACTTGTCGCCCTCCTCTCAAGCGCCTCGCCGGCCGAAGAAGCTCCCCGCCAGGCGATGATGGTGAAGATCCGCGTGCTGGAACTTCCGCGTGAAGAAGGCGGTAAGGAGCGCGTTCTCTCGGAGCCCACGATAGTCACGATTCTGGGCCGCCCCTGCTCGTTTGTGTCCGGTGGTGAATTAAAAATTCCCGACAACCCCGTACCCGTTCCGATTCCGGATAATCCCTATCGCGTGCGAGGCGACTTCCTCAGTTTCGGCACAGGCGTGGAGATTGACACCCACACCCTGCGGGGCGATAAGCTGCGGGCCGATGTGCGGTTGAATTTGACGGAGAAGGCGGAGACAGGCGACGACGAACTGGTAGGCGCTTTCGGGCACACGTTCCACACGTCCGGCCTCTTTCAACTCGGCAAGACCTATCGCTTGCGCAAATTCGAGAACGAGACACGCTCGATCGTGTTCGAAATTACCTTTGAGGAAGCGAAGCCTTAATCTACCCCGGCCGCGACTGCTTCCACTCCTCCCCCAACTCCTGCACCGTCTTGCCGGTGATTTCCTTGAACAGTTCTTCCTTGTACTTCCCGTTGCGCATGGCCTCGTTCAGTTTCAGCACGAGGTTTTTATCATACCTCTCGGCGACATAGTCCAGGAAAGCTGCCGTGGTGCGGTAGCTGGCGTCGTATTTGGCGCGGTCGCGGCGAATGGGGCGGAGGGACTGTGGCTCGTACTTGATGAAGCGGACGTAGTCGGCGATCCCTTCCACGAGCCAGCCGGGATTGCCGCGACCGCGATAACGCTGCACCACGTGGGCCGTTTCATGCACCATCGCGCCGAAGTCGTCTTTGTGCGAGGAAAAGTATTTCACGGAACCGACGATCCGATTGCCGCTGGCGAACGCCACGCCGTCGTAGTCCTTTTTCAGCGTCAGTGTAATCAGCCGCTCGGGGCGAAAGCCTTCGCTTTTAAGCTCCTCGTTAAGCATGGGATACTGTTCGACGCAGATCTGCGCCGCTTTCTCCGCCCACGCTTTCATTTCCGGCGCGTCCGAGACATCGACGACGAATTCAACGGGATACTGAAACGTCGCGACCGGCGGGTCGGACTCGATGGCGATTTCACGAATCGAGACGTGATGATCGACGTCGCTTGTCAGGCGAATACGAACGGCCTTCGCTGCGACGCCTGCGAGGTCCACTGGGGGGAGCGCTTCCTGGCCGTCAAACGTGGCGCGGGCGACGAACGTCTCGCCATCGGCCGACGTTTCCAGCACGCCGGCGCCGAACCGCCCGACCGCGACGGCCACGCTCGCTAGCTTCACAGGCTGCGCGAACCGCACGGTGAAGTGGTCTTCCGCCTTAGCGTTCTCGGCCGATTCAAAAAACGTCTCGGCGTCGCCATCGAGGGCCAATTGGCGAATATTCCGCTCGGCAGTCGCCAGGCTGCTTTCGACGGTCGCTTTGACAGGCAGCGAAGCCTGAGCAACCTGGGCGGGGCGGTCATCGCCGCGGACCAGAGCCGCCACGCCGAGTGTGAATCCGATGGCTGTAGCGAGAAGTGAACAGTAACGCATGTGATGTCACCCAAAGGAGCAGAATTACCGGCGTTGCCCAGAGTTTAGCACACCAACAGGTGGCCTTTCCAGGCAAGGGGCGGTTACGCGGGGGTGGATGTGGGGTCCGGGAAGACGTTTGAGGCCAGCCGCCGATCAGCACCCAGTTGTCACGCAAGTCGTGGCGTTAGAGTTAGGCAATTTTCAGCATCGCAGTCAGAGCCGCCGGATCCTGTCATAATACGGCAGTGCCCTTCTTCCTTGCCAGGACATTCGCCGATGAGTAACTATCCCCAGCTATTTCGCGTTCGTCAGACGTTTGAACGCCCGGTGGCGCCAGACATCCCCGGCGAGGTCGAGCGGCAGTTGGCAGGCTTGCAGTTGCAGGAGCGCGTCCAGCCCGGAGAGCGGGTGGCGATCACCGCCGGCAGTCGCGGCATTGCGAATATTCAGTTCATCACACGCGCGATTGTGGAGCATGTGAAGTCGCTTGGCGGCCAGCCGTTCATCGTTCCCGCGATGGGAAGCCACGGCGGCGGCACGGCGGAAGGCCAACGGGCGCTGATCGAAGCGTACGGCATCACCGAGGAGTTTTGTGGTTGCCCGATTCTTGCCTCGATGGAAACCGTCGTCGTCTGTCAGGCGGAGGAAGGCTTTCCCGTGCATTTCGATCGGCACGCCTTCGAGGCCGACCACGTCATTGTCTGCGGGCGAGTGAAACCGCACACCGGTTTCGTCGGCGAGATCGAAAGCGGCCTGATGAAGATGATGCTGATTGGTCTCGGCAAGCACCACGGTGCGAAGATCTATCACCGGGCGATCATGAACCACAGCTTTGGGCAGATCCTGCGGAGCGTCGCGCGGGAAGTGATTGCCCGCTGTCGCATTTTGTGCGGCGTCGCGATTGTCGAGAATGCCTACGATGAGACGGCCCTGATCGAAGCCGTGCGACCACTCGAATTCATCACGCGCGAGCCGGAGTTGCTCAAGCTGGCGCGCGCGTGGCTGCCGCGACTGCCGTTCAAGACGGCCGACATCCTGCTTATTGACGAGATCGGCAAGAACATCAGCGGCACCGGCATGGACACCAACGTCATTGGCCGCAAGTACAACGACCACGTCGCCGCGGCGGACGAATGGCCGAAGATCAAACGCATCGGCGTGCGCGGGCTAACCGCGGCGACGCACGGCAACGCCACAGGGCTGGGCATCGCCGAGTTCTGCCGCTCGCAAGTCGTGCGCGCGATGGATGTCAACATCACCCGCATCAACTGCCTGACCGGCGGCCACCCCACCGCCGCCATGCTCCCGCTTGATTACGAAACCGACCGCGAAATGCTCGACGCCATGCTCCCCACCATCGGCCTGACCGAACCGCCTGACGCGCGCGTCATGTGGATTCGCAACACGCTCGATGTCGCAGAAGTCGAATGCTCCACGGCCTACTTCGCCGCAGCGCAAGAGCGCGCGGACCTGCAGATTGTCATCCCGCCTCGCGCGCTGCCGCTGGATGAAGCCGGGAACTTGGCGCGCGTGAAGTGAGTTCGTGCCAGGGCGGGATCCGGCTCGGATGCAGGCCGGATTTCCTGGCTCCCGGCTTCGCGCAAGAGTGGCGGCTGCTCGCGGCGCCTCAGCGCCACTTCGGCACCCAGTTCCACATTCGGTCGCGCAGAGAGGCCGCTTCCGGCGGCGGCTCGACCGGCGGTTTGGCCGCAGGGGCAGGCGTCGCGGTCTTCGCCAACTCGGCGACGAAAGCATCCGTGACATACTCCCCGAGATATCGTGCCCAATACCCCTCTAACATGCGTTCGCATTGCGAAATTTGCCCTTTGCCTAGATGCAGATCGGCCAGGGCGATCATCTTCATCATCTCGTCACGTTCGTTGTCGCGAAAGTACAGGTCAAACACCTGCACGTCGTCGATCCAGACTTCACCGGCCCCCATCAGGTCAAAGCCCACCCGCAGGTCCGTGAGTTCGCTGGTCGGCAGGTCGTCGATATGGAACAGGTACGGCGAGTTCCCCCACTGGTCGCGGAGCGGTGCGGCCGAGTCGGCCCCCACCGTCGCGAAGCGGTAATAAGGCTGGCCGCGATGTTGCGCTTCAATGGCCAAGCGCAGCGGCGGCTGGTCGTCGGCG
>CAUJKE010000231.1 GCA_963205385.1 Planctomycetota bacterium
TCAGCAAGAACGGCGGCCGCGCCAGCTACCGCGGGTTGGTCAAAGTCGAGGAAGGGGCCAAGCACAGCAAGTGCAAGGTCGTCTGCGACGCGCTCATTCTGGACGACAAGAGCCAGAGCGATACCTACCCGTATATCGAAGTCGCCGAACAAGGATCACAAGTCGGCCACGAGGCGAGCGTCAGCCGCATTGGCGAAGAGCAGATGTTTTACCTCATGAGCCGCGGCCTCTCCGAAGCGGAAGCCAGCACCATGATCGTCAACGGCTTCATCGAGCCGCTGGTGAAAGAATTGCCCATGGAATACGCGGTGGAAATGAACCGCTTGATTCAGTTGCAGATGGAAGGCTCGGTGGGGTAAGACGACGTGGAGCGGCGGCGTGAAAACAGTCATCGGTTATCACGCCTGCTCGCTGTCTCTAGTCGCAAAGACTGGAGCCATCAAAATGATGTCCGACGAGAAACAACTTATTGAGAAAATGCATCGCATCCTGGATGCGACGGAAGACTTACCGGCCGATGACCAATTGCGCGGCCTCATCGAAAAAGGCATCATCGACGACCGCGGCAACATGATCGTCGATCAAATGTCAGCATCCAGTAGCAATGGCCATGTGAACGGGAACAACGGCAAGCAATGACCACAACCCTTACGAACGCATTCGACAAATCCGGCTTTGACGCCCTCCTCGCCGCGCGCAGCGAGCCCGCCTGGGTTACGCAACAGCGCCGCACCGCGTGGGCGATGTTTGAGGAGAAGCCGTGGCCGAGCCGAAACGATGAAGAGTGGATTCGCACCGATATTCGCCTGTTCAAGCTCGATAAGTTCGGCCTGCCGCTGGAAGCGCCCCCCCAGGACAACGTGCAACTTCCGTCGCTGTTAGGCACAGGCGTCGAACTGGGCGGGTATCTGCACACGCTCAATAGCCGCCACGTGGCGTCGCAGTTGGATCCCAAGTGGCAGAAGAAAGGCGTGATCTTTGGCTCGCTCGAGGCGATGCTCAGTGAGCATGGCGAGAAGCTGAAGCCGCATTTGTTCGCGCACGGTTTCAAGCCGGGTTATGATAAGTTCGCGGCGCTGCACGCGGCTTGCTGGCTCGGGGGGCATGTGCTGTATGTGCCGCGCGGCGTGGTGATCGATCAGCCGCTGCACTTTCTCTCGTCCCTCTCCGACGGGGGCGTCGATCTCGGCCACACGCTGATCGTGCTCGAAGAAGGGGCGGAAGCGGCCGTCATGTCCGAAACTTCCAGCCTCAGCGAAACGGCCGGCGGGTTGCATCTGGGGGCGATCGAAATTCTGCAACAGCCCGGCTCGAATCTGCGGTTCGTCAAACTGCAAGACTGGGGCCAAAACGTCTGGCATTTCGCCCATCAAAAGGTGGATGTCGATCGCGACGCCACGTTGCAATGGACGGTCGCGGCGCTGGGCGGCAAGCTCTCCAAAGTCAACCAAACCGTCGAGCTGATCGGCGAAGGGGCGAGTTGCCAGGTCAACGGCGTGATGTTTGCCGAACGCAAACAACACGTCGCCTATCACACGCTGCAACACCATGCCGCCCCGCATTGCCGGAGCGACTTTTTGTACAAGGCCGCGCTGCAAGACAAGGCGCGCACCGTCTGGCGGGGGATGATCAAGGTCGAGCCTGAAGCGCAGAAGACCGACGGCTATCAACGTAACGATAACCTGCTGCTCTCCGGCAACTGCCGCGCGGATTCGATTCCCGGCCTGGAGATCAACGCGGATGATGTCCGCTGCACGCACGGCGCCACGAGCGGCATGGTCGATGAAGAGTTGATCTTCTACGCGCAGTGCCACGGCCTGACGCGCAAGGAAGCGATTCGCCTGATCGTGAGCGGCTTCTTCCAGCAAGTCTTCGACCGCATCACCATCGACAGCGTCCGCGAAGCGCTCTCCCAAGCCATCGCCGTCCGCGTCCGCGAGAGTGCTTAGGCGCGTTGTGCGACGCGATGCGGCAATTGCTGCATCATAAATCCGAAATCCTAAATCATAAATCCGTTTTAATGTCCGACTTCATCGCTGTCTGCACAACGTCCGAAATCCCCGATCCTGGCAAGCAAACGCTGGAGGTGGACGATCGGATCGTCGTGCTGTTCCATGTCGGCGGCGAGTTCTTCTGCATCGACGACGTCTGCACGCACGATGGCGGGCCGCTCGGGGAAGGGGAATTGTCGGATCACACCATCGCCTGCCCGCGGCATTTTGCAAAGTTCGATATCCGCACCGGCAAGGCCCTCACGATGCCGGCCACGGTCGATACTGTCGTGCATGATGTGAAGGTGGAAGGCGACAAGGTATTCGTGCGAATCAACGACCAGTAGAATGTCTTCGTTAGCACGACGCGCAAGCGAGTGCGAGCCAAGGCCAGCGCAGTGCAAGTACGTTATGAAAGGCCAGAACCATGCCTGTTGTGGAAGATCAGGTTCGCGAAGAACTCAAGAAAGTCATCGACCCCGAACTGTTTGTCAACATCGTCGACTTGGGACTGATCTACGAAGTGACCGTCCTCGAACCCAACGAAGAGCAGAAGCAGGACGTTAAAATCAACATGACGATGACGAGCCCCATGTGCCCCGCCGGGCCACAACTCGTCGCCAACAGCAAGCAAGTGGTCGGCGTGATCGATGGGGTCGGCCAGGTTGAGGTCAAGATTGTCCTCGATCCCCCTTGGACCCCAGACCGGATGACGGAAGACGCGCGCGACCAACTCGGGATTTTCTAATTCACCAGGCGCACGCGCGCCTCCATCTCGTGCCTTTGAGTTTCCGTTTTCGAATCGGATTTCGGATTTCCTTGGTATTTGGTGCTGGGAATTTGGGATTTCTCCCCCGCCCTGCCGAGGTCATACGCACGCGCTCGCTGCCGCTGCGCGCGAGTTAGCTGCTATACTGGCACGCATGCGTGTGCTCCTCTTTGAGTTTGTCTCCGGCGGTGGCTGGTGGAAGATCGATCCGCTCGGTCGGCCTGCAAGTTCGCTGCTGCGGGAAGGGAAGACGATGCTCGCGTCGCTGGCCGCCGATTTCGCGGCGTGCGCAGGTTGCGAGGTAGTGCTGCTGCAGGATCGGCGCGTCAAGCAGCAGGTGGAGATCCCCGGCTGCGAGACGGTCGTGATTCGCACGCCGGTCGAACTGTTTCGCAAGCTGCGCGAGTATGCCCCGCAGGTCGATTACGGCGTGGTGGTTGCGCCGGAGTTCGCCGATCATCTTTATGATTGGTCGGTCAAATGGCGGCTCTTAGGGGGCCAACTGCTGGGTTGTTCCGAACTGTTTATCCGCGTCGCGAGCAGTAAGATTCAAACCGCCGCGCGGCTGTCGGAATTCAACGTCCCGGTTCCCAATGGGCTGAGCATTTCCTGGCCGGAGGACTTGCCGGATGATTTTCCGTACCCGGCGATTTTGAAACCGGACGATGGCGCCGGCTCGCAGGGTTTGTTGTTTGTTCGCACCCCGCGCGACGGCCGCGTCTCGCGGCGGGTGAATTCGCCCCTGTGGCGATTGGAGCGCTATTGCCCCGGCATGCCGGTGAGCGTGAGCGTGATGAGCGGGCCGGCGCAAACGATCTTGCTGCCGGCGTGTTTGCAATGGCTCTCGGATGACAAGCGGTTTCGTTATCGCGGCGGCATGACGCCGCTCGCCCCGGAACTCAACGAGCGGGCCCACCGCCTGGCCCAGCGCGTCATCGACGCGCTGCCGGCGACGCACGGCTATTTTGGCATCGATCTGATCCTTGGTGATGCAGACGATGGCCGGGGCGATGTGGTCATCGAGGTCAATCCGCGGCTGACCACGTCCTACGTTGGCCTGCGCACCATCTGCCATCAAAATCTCGCGCAAGCCATGCTGGATCTGGCCCAGGGGCGGAGTTGCGATTTATCGTTTGACGATCGCCGAGTACAATTCACTCCAGACGGCCAGGTCGTAGCCCTTTCGTGAGCACTGGTGCTTCGTAGCCGGCAGTCTCCGACTGCCGTTCGCGGACGTTGGTGGGACTTTTTTGAACGCTATCGGCGGACATGTATGAGTTGGTTGGCACTTGATATTGGCGGCGCGAACCTGAAAATTGCCGACGGCCAAGGTTTCGCGGAATCGTACGCGTTCGCGCTCTGGCGCGAGCCGCAACGGCTGGCGCAGGAGTTACGCACGATCATCGCGGAAGCGCCGCCGTCGACGCATCTGGCCATCACCATGACCGGCGAATTGGCCGATTGTTTTGAGACCAAAGCCCACGGCGTGCAGCATATTCTCAAGGCGGTGCAGGCCGCGGCCGATGGGCGACACACGCGCGTCTATCTTACCGATGGGAAGCTCGTTTCGCCCCAAGTCGCGTTGAACCAGCCGCTACTTGCGTCCGCATCGAATTGGCACGCGCTCGCCCACTACGCCGGTCGCTTCGCGCGCGAAGGCGCCGCGCTGTTGATCGATATCGGCTCGACCACTAGCGACATCATTCCACTTGTCGATGGCCAGCCCGTTCCAACCGCACTGACCGATACCGAACGCTTGATCTCCGGCGAGCTTGTCTATACCGGCGTCGAGCGAACGCCGGTCGCCGCGCTCCTGCGAACCGCGCCTTATCGGGGTGAGGCTTGTCCCGTGGCGACGGAGTATTTTGCGACGGTCCGGGATGCCTGGACGATCCTGGGAGACATGCCGGAGGACTCTTCGGACAAACGCACGGCCGATAGCCGCCCCGCGACGAAGGCTAACGCGCGATTGCGGCTGGGGCGGTTGATTTGCGCCGACGCAGACACGTTCAACCATCGCGATGCCGCTCTCATCGCTGAAGCGGTGGCCGATGTGCAGTCTGAACAGATCATGCACGCGGTCCGGGACGTCAGCGCGCGGCTCCCCACGGCGCTAAAGAACATTATCCTCAGCGGGCATGGCGAGTTCCTGGCCCGCCGGGCTTTGGAAGCGTTGCAGTTAACGCCGCTGGCAAGCTCGCTGGCGATCAGGCTCAAGCCCTCCATTTCGCGCTGCGCGCCGGCGCATGCGCTGGCCGTGCTCGCGCGCGAAGCCGTCGGCGGCTAACGTCGCGGTTGCGTGAAGTAGAGGCTGGCCACGGCCTTATTTCGCGGTGGCCAGCGCCGAGCTCGTCGCCAGTTCGGCGGCGACGAAGCCGCGCGGTTGCGCCGTGCGGAGCAAATCGCGAACCAGCGCCGCGTCACGAGGCGAGACATCCAAACGCACCTGGTCGCGGAGCCACAGGGAGAGCGCTTCGGCCTCGTTGAGTTGATCGAGCAACTCAGCCGAGACGTCGCCGCCTAAGCCCAGACGTTGCGCCTCGCGATAGGCCAGGCGGCACTGGGCGGGGGTGAGCGTTATCGTGACGGTTTCCGAGTTCGGCCGTGACATATCTCGCCTCTAGGATAAGCATTCGCGCACGGAAGCATGCGCACGGACAGAAAAGTTGGGGGGTGAATACCCGCTACCCAAACATAGGTCACAAGTGACCAGAATCGCCGCGGCCAGCGGCGGCGAGGCGGAACAATCGGCTATGCGAAGCGTTTGAAGCCGATACAGGCGTTATGGCCGCCAAAACCAAACGAGTTGGAAAGCGCAAAATCGATCCGCTTTTCGCGCGGCTCGCGCGGCGTGTAATCGAGCCGGCAGTTGGGGTCCGGTTTTTCCAAATTCGCCGTCGGCGGAATCACCCCGTGGTAAATCGCCAGCGTCGTGTAGATTGCCTCGATCGCGCCGGCGGCCCCCAAACAATGCCCGGTCACGCCTTTGGTCGATGAGATCGGAACTTTTGTGGCGTGCGAGCCAAAAACGGTTTCAATGGCCGTGCTTTCGACGGCGTCGTTGACTTGGGTGGATGTGCCGTGGGCGTTGATGTAGTCCACGTCCTCGACGGACATCTTCGCGGAGTCGAGCGCCATTTGGATGCTCCGCGCCGCGCCGTCTCCTTCCGGTGGAGGCGACGTGATGTGGTAAGCGTCGCAACTTAGCCCGTAGCCGGTCAGCTCGGCGTAAATGGTCGCTCCGCGGGCTTTGGCGTGTTCGAGTTCTTCGACCACCAGCACCGCCGCCCCTTCCCCCATCACGAATCCGTCGCGGTCGATATCGAACGGGCGCGAGGCGAGTTCCGGGGCGTCGTTGCGCGAACTGAGCGCTCGCATCTTGGCGAAGCAGGAAACCGACATCGGGCTAATCGCCGCCTCGGCGCCGCCGGCGAACATCACATCCGCCGTGCCAAAGCCAATATGCATACACGCCTCGCCGATCGCGTGATTGCCGCTGGCGCAAGCTGTGGCCGTGCAAAAATTCGGCCCACGCAGATTGTGTGTGATCGACGTGAACCCCCCTGCCATGTTGGGAATCGCGTACGGCAGTAAAACCGGCGAGACGCGCCGCGGGCCCCGTTCCTTGAACCGCTGGGCCTCGACTTCAATGTCCGAGAACGCCCCCAGCCCCACGCCAATGCAGCAACCGTAGCGGTCCGTGTCCCCTGTTAAATCAAGCCCGCAACTTTCCGCGGCCTCTTTCATCGCCGCCGAGGTGAGCTGCACGAACCGCGACGCCTGGCGGGCCTCTTTCGCGCTCATCGAGTTCAGCAGGTCGAGGTTTTTGACCTCCGCCGCGAAGTGAATGTTGAGATCGGGCCATTCCTTTAAATCGAACAGCGTGATCGGGGCCGCGCCGCTACGACAAGCCAGGGCTGCCTCCCAGGCTTCGCGCACGCTGTTGCCTGTAGGGGCAACCATTCCCATTCCTGTGATCACGACCCGACGCATGTATCGCTCCTTGGCAACCTTTTTCGACCTTATAATATACCGCCTGTTTACGCGTTTCCGTAGTCCCTGCACAGCCGGAAATCGGGTCTTCCCCGGAAGATGGCCAGGCAATGGCCGGTTCGCGCGCGAAGTTGTTCACAGTGTAGCGATTGCGCGGAGCGTGGCGTTGGCCGGGGGGAGGGGTGGGAATGCGAGCAGGCGAGCGCCGAGCGTTGTCGCGCCGCGTTGTCTCCCAGCGACGAAGTCTACCGGGATGCACCGCGGAGGCGCTCTGCTTGTTGCTGGGCTTTGCGCTTCGCTTCGTTAGCGGCGATCCAGCGCAGCAGCAGCGCGCGGGTCGTGGGAAGGTCGCGGGCCAAGGTCGCTACCGGTACGGTCGTTTGCGCGTTCATGGCGGATCCTCAGGTCGCATGGGCCTCGCTTCCGGCGCGCTGGCGCACCGCTCGCAGCGCGCCTCAACTCGCTGCGAGCTGTTCGGCGTGAAACTGGGGGTCGATCATCGCCCCAAAAAGTCGAACTTCCCGCGGGCTCATCGGTGCAGGCTGCAAAACATCGAGCGGAAGCTGCGCGCCGAAAAAGCGATCATAATAAGGAAACGGCGTGCGATCGTTCCGTTGAAAGTCGTAACACAGCGCCACCGCCGGACGATTGCAAACGGTGGGATAATTCGTCAATCCGCCGATCGGCTCAAAGCCCATGTTGCGAAGGTAAAAGCGCGCGTGTTTGGGATGCACGGCTACCAAGACCTGGTCGTAGCGCTGGGCGCGGGCGAACTGAATCATCCACCGATTGAGCGCGCAAAAGACCGGGAAAAAGCGGCGAAAATCTTGCCGCCGATCAGCCAGACACGAGACTTCCGCGAGCCTCAAACCCGCGGCGCGGCGCTCGGCGACTTCGGCCGTGTAGACGCGCTCCAGCGGCAGCCCCAACTCGCCATCCCCTACCAGGCTGACCGTCGAAAAGACCTCGCCGTCGGCTTGTCCGCCGGTCCATTCGGCGTTGAAAATGGTCGTGGTGGGGAGCAAATGATACGGCGTCACGCGCATCTGGTAGAGATTGGGAACGCCCAGGCCCGAACGCACATAGGCGTCATAAATCAGCCGGAAAGCCGCTTCGCGTTGAATTTGCCGCGCGGCAATCCCGCACCGCCAGCGTTCTTCCAGAAGGCGTCGTACCGGTACGTCAATGTCCGCGGGAGGAGTCTCGCCGGAAGCGTCAACCTCCCACGAACCTCCGCTGAGCGTGGTCGTCATGGTGCTACATCAGGGGTTGGGACGGCGCGCACTTGTGGCTCGCAAACGCACCGGCAGGTGTGGCGCGCTCACAGGGCCGGCTCACGATAGCGAGCCAAGCGGGGCCGTGGGTTCTGAAATCCAAAACAGACAAGTTGCCGCGCGCCACCCTCTTCAGCCACACTCAAGCAGCGAAGACGATTCAGCGGCCAATGACAAGAACAATCTGCAATAGCATCGATTGACGCTATGAAAAAACTACGTCAGATTCCGCCCCAGTCAAAACCCACCCCAAAAAAATCACCACCTTCTTCACTCGCGCCCCTCTCCCTGCCCTCCTACAACCTCCCCATCGCCCGACGCAACCGATACTCCGCCAAAATCGCATCGTAGTAAGCATGATGATGATTCCGAAAACTCCGCACGCGCTGGCTATCGGCGGTGAGTACGTCGGTGCTGGTTCCCATGCCATTGAGATAACGCTGCCGCGCCACGCGCAAACTCTCCTCTGCCTGGCCGAGCGAATCCCGCGTCACTTGCAGCCGCTCGGCCGTCTCCGCGACGTCGAGCCACGTGCGCCGCACGTCCAGCCGAATCTGCGATTCCAAATCGTCCCGCAAGCGGCACAACGCGGCGGCTTGTTGCTGTAGCGCCGTCGCGCGGTGGCGATCGCGCCCGGCATCGTACAAATTCCACGTCACTCCGACTCCCAACGACGTGATCCCTTGCGGCGACTGGTAACGATTCTCCTGGAAAACGTAACCGCCGGTGACCGCCGCCTGAGGCCGATTCTTGGCCAGAAGGCTCTCCGCCTCATGCTGTAGCGCTTGCGCTTGGGACCGCAGTTGGGCCAGTTCCTCGCGGCTTTCGATCGCCACCTGCGTGAGGGCCTCCAGTTCGCCCGGCGGCGGTTGCACGGCCAAATCGTAGAGAAACACCGGCTGGCCCAGCGGGCGAGCCAGGCCGCGGTTATACGTCGCGCGGGCCACATCGAGCCGGTTCTCGGCCGCGACCAGATCGTGCCGCGCCTCGGCCAGCGCCACTTGCGCCGCCAGCACATCGTTCTGTGGACGTTGTTCGTGCTGAAACAGCATCTCCACATCGTGCAGATGCGACGCCAGCGATTGCACGTTCATCTGTGCCCGCGACACATCGCTATGCGCACGCAACACCGCGACATATTGCTCGGCAATGCGGAGCTTCAAATCGAGCTGCGCGATGCGGGCATCCAGTTGCCGCGAATTCAGACTCGCCGCCGCGGCATCGATCGCGGCCGGGACGCTGCCGCCGGTATAAATCGGCATGTTCACCGCCGCGAAATAACTCGCCCCCTCGCGCTGCGCGTAGGGAAAAACAGACCCCGGGGGAATCAAGCCTGGCGCCTGGAACGCGAAGCCAGGCTCGTTATCGCGGACCGTATAGTTAGCGCCGGTATCGAGCCACGGATAGGCTTCCGCGCGGGCTGCTTGCCAGTTGGATTCCGCCGCCAACGTCTGTTGGCGCTTCGCATCCAGCCAGGGATCGAGCGCCAGGGCCGCCTGCCACGCGTCGGCCAGCGATTCCGGCTCCCTGTCCGTCGCGGCAAACGCTTCCATGCCAGGCGTCGACACCGTGAACGCCCCCGTCTCAGGCTCCGGCGCCGGCAGCCGCAAGAACTCCCGCGCAGGCTGCGGAGTCGCGGCCGGCAGACGCAACTCTTCCGCCCCGCACCAACCCCCAAGCTGGGCGCAAATCACCACCGCCGCCACGCGCAGAGCACCACGCGGACGTCGCTGCTGGCGACCGAGTTGGTAGGCAGGCCGGGTCAGTGCGCAAATTCCGAACATGAGGATCGTGGCTGGCCAGGTAGGCGTCGGTCGAACGTGGATGATTCACGATGCGCTGCGAAAACAGGGGCTGGGCAAGGTAGCCGCAAGTCGAGTGCTGCCCATGGGTTGTGTCAGGTAGTGCGATCCTCGTGAATCATCCAGGCCAGGCGGACGCCGGGGGCGAGCGCATCGCGCTCCCGCCCGAAAACGCTAACCCCGCATCATCAGCTTCGACATTCACCGCGCAGCCTTCTGAGCCCGCCCCCATCCGCCGCCAAACCCACCCCAACCCTCCCCAGCGACCCCTTCGGGCTCGCCCCGATGGTGAGCGAGTCGGCGAGCTAGACCCCTTCGGGCTCGTCCCGATGGTGAATACGTTGGCGAGCTAAAGCCCTCGCCCCGCGCACCCACCTCCCCTCACGACCCCTTCGGGCTCGTCCCGATGGTGAGCAAGTCCACCAGCTGCTCCCGCGCCACCGCCCCCCTCCGGTGAGGACGATTATTAGCCCCTCTGCGCAATCGCCGCGTCAGCGATTCCCCAGGGCCGTTCACGGTCCTTCTCCGCGCAGCGGTAATAGGCCCGTGCTTGAGCACGGGTGCGTGCGGCCCCGGTTGATCCTGTATTTCAGGGGCGTTCACGCCCCTTCTCGCTGCGCGGCTTTAGCCATCGTCCCGATCATCGCCCCCCACCATTAACGGCGATTATTAGCCCCTCTGCGCAACCACCGCTCCCTCCGACCCCGCTTTTCCGCGGTCCACCGCTTCCACCAGCCAAAACATTATTAGCGCACTTTCCCAATCGGGGGACAACCAACCCACCCGAAAAAACCCCCACAATAACCCACGTGCAAACACCCCATCAGCATCAAACGCACAAACTCTTCACAACATCCGCACAACCTCCCCTCCACGGCGCGAAAACTGTAAAGGGTTGTTAGCGCTGTAAAGTAAAGGTGTAAACTGCGCAGGCTAGTTTGACACTCGGCGGGCGGCGATTTCGGACCTCGCCCCCCGCCGTGCTCGCCGCACGCGATGCGTGTAACCTGTGCCGCCAGCAAGCTTTACGGCGAAAGTCGTGGCGCTGCCGGCGATTCTGGCCGCCGGGGAACGGTTTGGCACGCGGGATGCATCTATATGACGGAGTGAAATTGTCCATCTCCGTGGGTGGTGATCGCGCTGGTGTCGCAACCCCGGTCGTTGATAGTCATTGCTTCTCGCACCGCCGAGTCCACCCATTTTGATGAAGTAAGGGAGTCTTCCATGTTACGAAGGTTTATGATTCCGGTGGCCATTTTTGCCACAGTTATTACTGCCTCCATTGCAAACGCAGATGTGACCTACACAGACACGGCTGCGTATGGCGCCGCTGGTTATTCTGGTGGTGCTGTTCCGCCGCCTATCCCAACGGTCGGGTTGGTCAGTCTTGACAATGGACGTGTGCTTACGAATCAATTTGGTCCTCAGGCAGCTG